>NZ_DF978435.1:128828-133020 GCF_002897135.1 Nostoc cycadae WK-1
AGGTATTACCTCGTGGTAACGCTCTCTAAGATTTGATGAAATTCATCATGATCTGATTTTTCTTTAATAAATCCCCCGCCGAAAGGCGGGGGATTTATTATTTGGCTCACATTTTTCTAAAATTAATGTGTTATATTGATTCAAGGTTAAAGCCCAGAGTAATTACTCTGCCTTATTAGAACTAAGTCCGCTTAGGCAACAAGGAGGTGATGCCCATGATAGAAAGTAGTAAACGCATGGGTCATCAGGTTGCAGTTAGCCGGCTGCGCGCCGGGGCTGTTCTCTAAAGTTAGCCTTAGTTAAATTGAGAAACTCAGTTATCTCAATTAACTAGGTAAGCCTGGGAGTTCCTCCCGGCAGTCTGGTTGCAACCTGAAGACCCGCTAGACCGCTCTGATATTAGATCAACAGATCTAAATCAGAGCGGATAGTTTTTTATGGGTAATTTTGATCACAAAGGCTTATAAAATTCTTTTGAATATGTAAACTCTAGCTCTGAAGCTTTAAATAAAGTCACGATTGGTTAAAAAGTAGCAACGTATGACTACCACTACTACACCCAACGTCCAAATAGCAATCAATGCAATTTTTGAGGTTCTAGGTGAACCGAGTAATGAGTGCCAGTGTCAGGCATTAGAGCAATATAAAAATGGTAATGCGCGGGAAGCGAAAAAAACGTCCGCCAGTCATCTAAGAGATTTTTACTGTAAATGCTTAGGATTTTTAGTCAGTGCTACAGACATAAATCCTAACCTGAATAAGATTTTGTCAGCCGCAGCAAATGCAGCCGCTGATCACGCACAGATGAAAACTTTAGATGAAATTAGTGATGGTAATGCGATCGCTTTTGAATCCACCGATATAGTTGGGAGTGTCACAGAAAATATTCTCAGATTCCTCACGCCCACAAATGAACACCACGAATTAGCTCTAGCTGCCAGAAATAATTATGATGTACTCAAAGAGCTTGAGCAGAAAAATTCAGAAGATTATTTAATCAAAGCTTTGCTCTATTTAACAAAAGCTCATCCAGATTCCCCTGCACTGTTCACAATCATTGCTGAAGCTAGTACAACCGCAGCACTACATACCAGAAACTTAGCGCATCAAAAAATTACAGATGCGATCGCTTCTGCACTCACATCAGGCGCATAACGGCTTTTTAATTACCAACACTCACTGAAAAATAAAGCAGAGTTGTTTTAAGCCAGATATTTCAAATTGTGCTAACAAAAAATATAGATGAGGATTCTGAGGTATGGCACAACTACTGACCAAAGCAGAAATTCACAAACTGGCAAATAGTCTGTCGGGTTGGACTGTAGAGGGTAACAAGTTACAGACTCTACGTAAATTTAAAGATTTTGTTGCAGCAATTGAATTCGTGAATAAATTAGTGGAACCTGCTGAATCAGCGGCACATCATCCAGACATAGAAATTTCTTATAACAAAGTCAAAGTTACACTCACCACTCATGATGCAGGTGGGTTAACCCAAAAAGACTTTGACCTAGCAGCTATAATTTCTCAAATCGTTTAAAATCATTGCTTTGCCTAGCTACAACTGGGTAATCGAAACTGCTGTAGTGGCAATGAATAGGAAATTTAAATACTCTCAACCCTACTCTTGCCTAGGGAAGACAGAAATTTGATTGTGACAGTTTAGGAGGCGATCGCACATAGCTTGTCATCTGCGCCTAATGCTCTATAATAATAAGCTATAAAGGTATGTTTTTGCATAAGTTAATTACATCAATTTTTAACATTAAGTTAAGCAGATGTTGCCTTTGCAAAAACTAAAATTGTAATAGTCGCACTGTAGCTCATCAACGAAATTTCAAAAAATATCGTATTTTTGAGAAGAGGTGTTACGAAACAATTGTCTATACAAGGTGTGAGGAGAAAAGTAAAAATGTCTAATCTCTTGTGGAAATCACTCGTGGTTAGCCCGGCAGTTTTAGGAGCAACCCTACTCGTTTCAGCAACAGCGATTGCAGCTCCTAATGCCAGTGCAGAAGTTTCAACAACTGAAAAAACCGTTGCCATAGAAGTTGCCCAGCCAGAAGTTTTGGCACAAGCGGCTCCTGCTAACAACGACAGCAAAGTTTTAGACCAAGTTAACCGTTACAGCAACGAAGGCAAAACCAGCAATTCGCTGTCTCAAGTAACTTCAGTCTCCCAGTTTTCTGATGTACAACCAACAGACTGGGCATTCCAAGCATTACAGTCCTTGGTAGAGCGTTACGGTTGTATTGCTGGTTATCCCAACGGTACTTACCGTGGTAATCGCGCTCTTACCCGTTATGAATTCGCTGCTGGTTTGAACGCTTGTTTGGATCGAGTAAACGAATTGATTGCCACAGCAACAGCTGACTTAGTAACCAAACAAGATTTAGCAACTTTACAGCGGTTACAAGAAGAATTTTCCGCTGAATTAGCAACCTTGCGTGGTCGTGTAGATGCTTTAGAAGCACGCACTGCTGAATTAGAAGCTAATCAATTCTCGACCACAACCAAACTCGTTGGTGAAGCAATTTTTGCTGTTAGCGATGTATTTGGCGATCGCAGCGGTAATAACAATAACACTGTCTTCCAAGACAGAGTACGTCTAGGCTTGCAAACCAGCTTCACTGGTAGAGACGTATTGACCACTCGTTTGACAGCAAGCAACTCAAGTGCTTTTAATTTAACAGACCGTAATAATGCTTCTATCGGTAGCTCAGAAGCTACCCAAACCTTTAATGTAGGCGGTAACGATGCACGTAACAACGGCGTTGAAATAGACCGCTTAACATACGAAGCTCCTCTTGGCCCAGTTCAAGTTTACTTAGCTGCTGCTGGTGGTAAACACAGCCACTACGCTGCTGTTAATAACCCTTACTTCTTTGACAAAACCGACGGTGGTAACGGTGCATTGTCCACCTTCTCCTCCGAAAACCCAATTTACCGCATAGGTGGTGGTGCGGGTATCGCGTTCAACATACCTTTTGGCCAAGGTGGCAGCATTATCAAGCCCAGTTCTATCACCGTAGGTTACTTAGCATCGGAAGCTGATAGTCCAACTTCTGGTGAAGGTCTGTTTAACGGTAACTACTCTGCTTTAGGACAATTGAACTTTGGCATCGGCGATCGCGTAGCTGTCGCTGCTACCTACGTTCACAGTTATAATGGCGCAGGTAGTGCGTTATTTGATAACGGAGAAGGTCTGACACTAGCTGGTGGAACAACCGGCGCAGGTGTTGTAGGCACTAGCTTCGCCAATAATCTCCCCTTCTCAGCTTCAACAAATTCCTTCGGTCTGTCAGCAGCATTTAGACCCAGTGATAAACTGTCTGTAAGTGGTTTTATCTCTTACAGCGATGTCACAGGCTCTGGCGTAGGTGATGATAAAGAAGTTTGGAGCTATGGTGCTGGTATCGCACTACCTGACTTTGGTAAGAGAGGAAACGTTCTGGGTATTTTTGGTGGCGTTCAACCTTATGCTATTGGTCGAACCTCAGTATCAGGCGGTAACAACGATCTGCCATTCCAAGTAGAAGGCTTCTACAAATATCGCGTATCTGATAACATTTCCATCACTCCTGGTGTAATCTGGTTGTCTTCTCCTGGCCAGAACGACAGTAATGACGACGCGTTCATCGGTACTCTCAGAACAACCTTCACATTCTAAGAAGTTGAAAATCTTGAGATAACTTTCAAATAAAAAACCCCGCCAAGGGCGGGGTTTTTTGTTGGCGACTTATCAAGTTTTAACTTTCTTGACTATCAAAACCAGTTAAAATATCTCTAATTTCATTTGTACCAATATCTTCTCGGTCAAATTTGGCATAAATCGTGAGTAACAAAATACTTGTAGGCAACTCAAGTTGATAAATTAAGCGATATCCAGCACTTTTACCTTTTTGAATATTACTATTGCGAACTCTCACCTTATAAACAACCTACTCCTCACCAATACTCCCAATTCTGTCTCCGACAATATTTCCTTGCTGTAGTTCCTCAATAATTGGTTGTACATCAGAACGAATATTGCGAAATCTCTTTGAGAGTCTGTAAAGCTTCTGCTCAAACTCATCTGAGAACCTAATTGAAACCGGTTCATTACTCAGCATCAATCCTGTCCCATAGCTCACTAATTGGTCTAGTTTGACCCGTTTTAGCTTCAGGGCTGTTTCATTCCCTAAAACAGGTA
>NZ_DF978435.1:136211-196285 GCF_002897135.1 Nostoc cycadae WK-1
CTTCGTCTTGTGGAATGAAACAGCCCTGGTTTTAGCTTGCTGTAAGGCTCTCTTTAAGCTGGCTTTAATTTCCTCAACGGGCGTATCATCAGGATCAACTTCTGTTGGTTCTGGAACTAACACAATCACCCGCACTTGATGAGGATAAGTGATTTCCCGAATCGGCTGATCTAAAATTAAGTTTCCTTCAGAGTCAATTTTGCCAGTTACTTCGATCGCTTTCATTGCTATTCACCTTATTTGTTGGTGATCCTAACACGGGCAAATTCAAGCAGGGTAAGGGAATCGAAGTTTATTATAGCTTGAGTTAGGGAATAGGCAGTGATCGCAATAATCTTTCTACAATAGTTCTAGCATTACGTCCTCCTCTGGGAATGAGGCGATGGCAGAGAACGTAAGGCACAAGAAATTTTACATCATCGGGAATTGCATAATCACGCCCGGAAATAAATGCTAGAGCTTGAGTAGCTTTTTGTAGAGCTACAGTACCGCGAGGACTAACACCTAATGTAATTTCTTCATCATGTCGGGTTGCTCGTACCAATTCTAAGATGTACTCTTGCAAAGAAGATTCTACCTTTACTTGGGAGCAGATTTGACGTAGTTGTTGCAATTCTGCCAAGCTAATACAAGGCTGCAATTGAGTCGCATTTGCCCTTTGTTGGAGATTTTGCAGCATTTGTAATTCTTCTTGTGCAGAAGGATAACCCAAACTCAAAGACAACATAAATCTATCCATTTGCGCTTCAGGTAACGGGAAAGTACCTTGATACTCAATTGGATTCTGGGTAGCAATCACAAAAAATGGCTGAGGAACTGTACGAGAAACACCATCGACTGTCACCTGATTTTCTTCCATTACTTCCAGTAAAGCTGACTGGGTACGGGGTGTAGCGCGGTTAATTTCATCAGCTAGAAGTACGTTGGCAAACACTGGCCCAGGAAGAAAGGTAAATTCACCGGTTTTTGGGTTCCAAATATTAGTACCAGTAATATCTGTGGGTAATAAATCCGGAGTACATTGCAGCCGTTGAAACTTACCATCTAGGGAACGCGCCAAAGATTTAGCCAGCAGAGTCTTACCCACTCCAGGTACATCTTCTAATAACGCATGACCACCACTTAACAAGGCTACTAATACCAAGCGAATTGCCTCGGTTTTACCGACAATGGTATGAGCTAGATTTTGGGTTAAAGCTTCAATTTGTTCTCTCATGCACCACAGAATAATTGAGGAATGGGCGATTAGGAACTGGAATGGAGAATAACCTATGCCTTATTCCCCACTCCCTGATTTTCAGTATTCCCAATTCACTATTGGAAGTTAGCATTCTCCACTCAAAATTTTTCGAGCAATGGTAGAATCTTGCTGAATTTGGTTTTTCAGAGCTTCTAAAGACGCAAATTTCTGTTCTGGGCGTAAAAATTCGATGATTTGTACAGCCAATTGCTGACCGTATAAATCACCAGACCAATCAAATAGATGTACTTCCACAGATGAATTCGTACCGTTGACTGTGGGGCGATTACCAATATTCATAACTCCCAAAATCAACTGTGGTGTAGTTGCATCTGGTATATCACTCAAAATAGATACCGTGACAGCGTAAACACCTTGGCGTGGTAAAAATTTATCGCTGGGTATTTGGAGATTAGCAGTAGGAAAACCAATTGTTCTACCTAGTTGTTGACCTTGAATAACAATACCGAAGAGAGTGTAAGGTCGTCCTAGACATAAATTGGCGCTTTTAATATCGCCGCTTTCGAGACATTGGCGAATCAGGGAAGTGCTAATGGGAGGAAGGCTGACAAATCCACTGTCTGAAAGGTTATCTGTATGAGTTTGTAGGGGAACAATGGTAACGGGAATATTGTAATTGGCCGCAAGTAATTGCAAATCCTTGGCAGTACCTTGGCGTTGTTTGCCAAAGCAAAAATCTTGCCCAACACTAATTCGCTGACATTGTAATTGTTGCACGAGAATTTTATCGACAAAATCTTCAGGAGATAAAGCTGATAATTCTTTATCGAAGGGTAATAGTACTAGCTGTTCAACCCCAAGCGATCGCAATTGTTGAACTTTTTCATCCAGTGGTGTCAACCAAGTACGGGGTGTTCCTGTAAAAAATTCCTGTGGATGGGGACGAAAAGTGACAACTGTTGAGTATGTCAGTTCTTGTGCTTGGGGAGTTACCGACTTCTGGGGTGAATTAGCCTCATCTCCCCATCTTTCCATTTCCCCAGCTTTGTTCGGTGCTGGCTGTAGAATCGGCTGAATTACCCTTTGATGGCCAAGATGTACGCCATCAAATTTGCCCAGCGCAACAGTAGTTGGCCTGAGAACCGATGCGGTTGAAGACGCAACCCACACAGAACATCCATTTTGAGACAAATTTAGCACGTAGATTCTGGAATTTGAGGTTTATTTAGCCATGAGTCACAAGCAACCTGATGAAACACCAATGAAAGAAAGACAAGCTGTGTGAAGGTATAGGTATGATTAGGGTATAAGGGTTGTGAACACCTAATACTCCTGAACTGCCCAAACCTTTGATTTTGAGTTTTTATGGGTAAGTTCTTGATGTACAATTTGTAACTTTAATGAACCCACACCTTTGTCCTCCAGTTTTATCAGTGTCCTCATAAGGTACAATCTCGCGCTTATAGCTCTTGATCACCAATCTAATCTAAAATCTACAATTGCTTGACAGGCAACTTTACCCAGACAATTTACTAACAGGAAAAGATTCTGATAATGGAACAGATGTAGAAACTTGCAGCACCATTCTTTCTCGTGCCATAATCGCACCAGGGAATTCCTTAGCTGCTTCTTCTCCTACCGCATCCAAAAAATCATCATTGTGAGCAGGATCGTGGTGGAAGATTACCAACGTTTTGACATTAGCCGCTTTAGCAATTTTCACCGCTTCTTGCCAGGTGGAATGTCCCCAGCCAATTTTCGGCGATTTTGGTGAATAATATTCTTCGTCAGTGTATGTACAATCGTAGATGAGGATGTCCGCATTGCGAGATAGCCAAAGAACGTTTTCATCCAACCTGTCCGGAAAATGTTCCGTATCGGTGATATATACAGCAGCACCACCACGCCAGTTAACTCGATAGCCTACTGCTTCACCTGGATGATTCAGCGATGCCGTTTCTATGGTAATGTCATTAATGTGAATGGGTTGCCCTGGTTTGACATCATGAAAATGCAAGTTAGCCTGCATAATCTGCAACGGCACAGGGAAATTAGGGTGAAGCATCTGGTCGTTGAGGCGTTGCTCGATAGTTGAACCATCAGGAGCGATCGCACCATAGATATGAAAATTATTCCCTCTGACAAACCCAGGCACAAAAAAGGGAAACCCCTGCATGTGATCCCAGTGGGAATGAGTAAACAACAGATGAGCTTCTATTGGCATTTGGCGCAATAAAGATTGTCCCAAAACATGCAGCCCTGTACCACCATCGAAAATTAAGCGTTTACCGCCCGCTTGCATCTCAATGCAAGGGGTATTACCGCCATAACGGACGGTGTGTGGCCCTGGACTGGGGATGCTGCCACGAACACCCCAAAATTGTACGGTAAATTGGTTCTCTATCCTAGACATGGGTGTTGCTTGCTGGACTGAGCGGGCGATCAAGAACAGAAATGTTACTTGTTTGGTTAAGTCTATGCTGTTTTACCACATTTGGTAGAGAATGTTTTTCTTGGTAAAACAGCATACCTTGTTTGGAGTAGATTTTGTAAATGTACAAGAAATACTGCAAAATAGTTACCTTAATTTTTCCCACATTATATGTATCAGTAATATCAAAGCGCTCCTACTTTATAACCTAAATTTTTCTGTGACGCATTTAACTGGTAAGAAAAATGCTAAAGGCAGGAAACTCGAGGTAGTAGGCAGTAAGTTAAAATGCTCATACTTATTTTTCCCAGTTTTTGGATAAATCTCATTATGTAGTTGCCTAGAGTACAGGTGTATATAATAATACTTATTTTAAAGGGATTTCCCAGTGGGATAATTTATCCAGTCCTGTTGCGTAGGTAAGATTGTATTGCAACGGCGTAATACTGATCTGGTTTTTCTTGATTACATGCACATCAATGGGGATATTTTGCGGTAAGTTTAAACCGATTGGGGGTTCTACATCTTCTAAAACTTCTCCGGTTAACCAGTAGTAGGTTTTACCTCGGGGATCGATGCGCTGATCAAATACATCAACATATCGCCTGACTCCTTGTCTGGTAAAAGTGACCCCAGCAATTTCTGACCACTTCACCGCCGGCACATTAACATTCAGTAACATTAAATCTGGCAGAGGTTTGGCTGCTAGTTGCTCAACCAAAATTTTGGCAAACTTAGCAGCTGGTTGAAAGTCTTTGTAGAGATGACTAGTTAGGCTAAAAGCAATGCTGGAAATACCTTCTATCACACCTTCCATCGCTGCTGAAACAGTACCAGAATAGAGAATTTCCGTACCCAAATTGGCACCTTGGTTAATGCCAGAAAGCACTAAGTCTGGAGGCGACTCTAATAAAGCCCAGAGTGCTAATTTTACACAATCGGAAGGTGTACCATCACAAGCCCAAGCTTTGATTGTAGGATGAAACATGGATTCAACAATTTCAACGCGAATTGGCTGGTGTAAAGTAAGTCCATGTCCGGTAGCCGAGCGCTCTCGATCAGGACAAACTACAGTTACATCATGGCCGGCTTCTGCCAAGCAATTAGCTAGGGTACGAACACCCAAGGCAAAGATACCGTCATCATTACTAATGAGTAATCTCATGGGTCATTAGTTAATAGTCAATAGTCAATAGTCAACAGTTAAGAGTCAATTGTCAATGTTTGACATCACAAATACAAAAGAAAAAAATCCTCCTAAGCGCGATCGCCTCTAAACTGGTAGAAAGAAATCAATTTATTTGTCCTTTGTTCAAGCTGCTTGCTATTGACCATTGACTATTGACCATTGACTATTGACTATTAACTAATGACTAGCAATTTAGAGACTCAACTTTTAGCATTACAGCAGGAAGGAGAAAATGCGATCGCTGCTGCTGATACCCTAGAACGTCTAGAGGAACTCAGAGTGAATTATCTGGGTAAAAAAGGGCAATTAGGGGCGTTGTTACGCAGTATGGGGCAGATGAGTGCAGAGGAGCGTCCTAAAATTGGAGCGATCGCCAATACAGTTAAAGAGTCCCTGCAAACTAGTCTAGATAAGCAACGTGCTGCTTTAGAAGCCGCACAAATTCAAGCGCAACTAGAAGCAGAAACCTTAGATGTGACGATGCCAGGAATTTTTCGCCCCCAAGGTCGCATCCATCCCCTCAACGGCATTATTGACCGCGCGTTGGATATTTTTGTCGGTATGGGCTACACCGTAGCTCAAGGGCCAGAAATGGAAACCGACTATTACAATTTTGAAGCCCTGAATACTCCACCTGACCATCCTGCCCGTGATATGCAGGATACTTTTTACCTACCAGATGGTAATTTACTGCGGACTCACACTTCCTCAGTGCAAATCCGCTATATGGAAAAAGAAGAACCACCAATTCGCGTGGTCGCACCAGGGCGAGTTTATCGGCGCGATAATGTAGACGCGACGCATTCTGCCGTTTTCCATCAAATAGAACTTTTAGCCATTGATGAGGGACTGACTTTTACAGACCTCAAAGGCACAGTCAAGATGTTTTTACAAGCGATGTTTGGTGACTTGCCAATTCGCTTCCGTGCTAGTTACTTCCCGTTTACCGAACCTTCGGCTGAGGTAGATTTGCAGTGGAATGGGCGCTGGCTGGAAGTAATGGGTTGCGGTATGGTTGATCCAAATGTGCTTAAATCTGTAGGCTACGACCCAGAAATTTATACTGGGTTTGCTGCTGGTTTTGGCGTAGAACGCTTTGCAATGGTGTTACATCAAATCGATGATATCCGCCGTTTGTATGCCAGTGATTTAAGATTTTTGCGGCAGTTTTAGGATTTGATTTTCAAAGATACATTAAGACTTTTGTGATAAGTCAACAATTGCCCTAGGATTATACAGACAAAGCCTGCAAATGCAGGCTTTTGAAGTTTTTCATGTTTTAGCAAAACTAGAAATTTTACCTTTGGCTGTAATAAAACAGTTAAATTATTCAACCTAGAAATAAGCTGACAATACTTTCAAATAAATGATATTGGAGTAAAAATATGGGACTTCAAGAAGAAATTGACAAAATGAGGCAAGAGATACGAGCAGATAACTATTCAATGTCTATAGGGGAATGGATAAGCTTATATGAAAATGCAGAAATTGATATACATCCTGAGTTTCAAAGATTTTTTCGTTGGTCTAATAGCCAAAAAACAAGATTAATAGAGTCTATTTTACTTGGAATACCTATTCCACCGATTTTTGTTTCTCAACGTGAAGATGGAGTTTGGGATGTTGTAGACGGTCTCCAAAGGCTATCTACAATATATGAATTTGTTGGAAAATTAAAGAATGAAAATCAAGAAACCCTTGATTCATTAACACTTGAAAAAACTAAATATTTGCCAAATCTAGAAGGTAAAAAATGGGAAGATACAGATGATCCAGGAAATTCTTTGACACAAGCTCAACGTTTATTAATTAAAAGAGCAAAAATAGATGCAACTATTCTTTTAAAAGAAAGTGACGAAATTGCAAAATATGAATTATTCCAAAGGTTAAATACTGGTGGTTCAATAGCTACTCCACAAGAAGTAAGAAATTGTATCCTTGTAATGTTTAATAGAGAAATGTTCCATTGGATGAAAAAATTAAGTCAAAATGAAATGTTTAGAGAGTGTATAGCACTTAGTGATCGACCAGTTGAAGAACAATATGATATGGAACTATTGTTGAGGTTTTTAGTATTTCGTACTCTTGAAGAAAGAGAAATGAGAAAAATAGGTAATGATTTAAGTGGTTTTCTAACCGAAAAAATGGTAGAAATGGCTAAAAACAAAGAGTTTAATTATGAAGAAGAAGAAGATTCATTTAGTAAAACTTTTGAAATTTTGTATGAACAAATGGGAAGTGATAGTTTTCGTAGATATTCACCTAGCAAAGATAAGTTTTTAGGAGGGTTTTTAGTATCTGCGTATGAAGTAATTGCTTTAGGGATTGGTTATAACTACCAAAATTTATCTCAATCGCACATTGATATAAGAGAAAAAATCAAAACAATCTGGACAAGTTCTGAATACACAAGTTGGTCAGGTTCAGGAACTACAGCACAGCGAAGAGTACCAAGACTAGTACCCTTTGGTCGCCAGATGTTCCAATAATTATGAAAATACGTACCTTAGAACAGCTAAGTGATAAATTAGCAGCAGAACTAGCATGGCGAAAAATAGAGCTTTCAGCATTGAAAGCTATGATTGATTTAAAGTCATTCTCATCTGGAAAACAAAAAGCATTACTTCGTAGTGGGGTTACAATGCTGTATGCACATTTGGAAGGATTTATCAAAGTTGCAGCCAATAGTTATTTAGAATTTGTTGCGATGCAGAGTCTACCTTATAATCAACTTTCTAATAATTTTGTAGCATTAGCAATGAAAGATAAATTAGATCAAGCTAGTCAAACAAATAAGGCAACTATTTATAACGAAGTCGCAGAGTTTTTTATGGACAAGCTAACAGAGCGAAGTATTATAAAATACGAAAATAGAATTGCGACATCTAATTTATCCTCATCAGTATTTAAAGAAATAGTCTGTATGCTAGGGCTAAACTATAGCTTTTATGAATCTAAAGAAGTGCTAATAGATGAACGATTACTCAAAAAACGCAATATGATTGCTCATGGAAATTATCTTGATATTGACGAAGAACAGTATGATGAATTGCATATACAGATAATAGGAATAATGGATAATTTTCGTAATCAAATAGATAACTGTGCTTCAACTAAACAATATTATTGCCCAAAACAAACTTCTAAATTACCTTAATATTTTTCCAAAGATTTCATAAATTATTTTCTATAAATATAATTTTTACAATTATCGCAATGTCCACAACGCCAATTAGCAGCATCTTGAGAAAAACCAAAGGCATTTAATAAAAACTGCCAACGACATTGTTTTGTTGTTAAATATTGCTGCATTTGTTTGACAGCTTGCAGTTGTGTGGTTGGCTGTTTCTGCACATTTGATTCAATTTTGTAATTGAAAGGATCGAGCCATTTTAGTTGTCCGCTGCTGTGGAGTAATGCAAGTGCGACAGCTGCATCAGGAAATTGTCGCGTTACTGTATTAATATCGCCTTGTTTTGGCAGTTTTTTGACTAGTTGTTGTGCTGTTTGCAGTTGCGATCGCATTTTATCAGCAAAAAACTGTTGTCTTTGTTTATCCCCGGAATCTAACCATCCTGTAGGTTCACTCACTAATGTTAGTGCTTCGGCTGGTTTACCATCTCGGCCAGCACGGCCAATTTCTTGCACATATTCAGATAGCAAATGTGGGGCGTGATAGTGGATAACCCAACGCACATCTGGCTTATTTATCCCCATTCCAAAGGCACAGGTACAAACCACAAAAGGAATTTTACCACCTAACCAACTGGCTTCAACTGCACGGCGTTCGGCTGCACCTAAACCAGCATGATAACTGGCTGTAGCATAACCTATCTGGGTTAACCATGCGGCTAAATCTTCACTATCTCGACGGGTGCGAACATAAATTAAGCCTGCTTGTGGCGATCGCTTTTCGATAAACTGGAGTAACTGTTGTTTTCTGCCTTGTGGTGTCCAAGCGATACTAACACTAGGATGCAGATTAGCACGATAAGGATTAAGGCGAAAAATTTCAGGTTTTTGTAATTGTAAAACTGTTTGAATAATATTTTGGGCTAAAGGGTCTGCGGTAGCAGTAAAAGCCGCAATACTAATTTTCGTTCCTGGTGGTTTTGATTTGAGTAATGCAGGCCGCACCGCCCCTAATCTGCGGTAAGCTGGTCGAAATGTTTCCCCCCATTGCACTAAACAATGTGCCTCATCAAGAATTAAGGCGTTGATTTGCAATTGTGGCTGAGATAATCTTTCCCAAACTGGCGGACTTAATAAAGTTTCTGGTGATAAATAAAGTAATCGTAATTTTTGTTTTTCTATTGCTTGCAGCGTTGCACGGCGTTGAGATGAAGGTAATTCACTATGCAAAAGTGCTACACTCAGATGACGTTGACGCAGTTCTTCTACTTGGTTTTCCATCAGTGCTACCAAGGGAGAAACTACTAATGTTAATCCTGTTTGTAATAATGCTGGCAATTGAAAACAAATTGATTTACCTCCGCCTGTTGGCATAATAATCAGTGCATCTTTTTGTGTTAATAAAGTGCTGATTATTTCTCCCTGCGGTGGGCGGAAATCTTCGTAACCCCAAATTTTTTGGAAGGCTGCAAGAACATCCTGCCAAGATTTTGTTACGGGTTGATTCATGTTGAGAAATAGTAGATGCGCCCTTGGTTTTCCACATTGAATATGAGGTTAGTATGAATATACCTGCTGTTATTTAACATCAGCTTCAGTAATTTCACTATGATTTAATTTTAATTGTCTGCTACTGATTAACTCATTATTTCTGCGGATAATTCTCCTTGGGCAACTTTCGTGACTGAACCTGTCATTGAGATATTAAAGTCGTCGTTAATTTGAATTAAAATTTCTCCGCCAGGCATTTGTACGGTAATTGTAGAATCACATAAACCAAGTTTATGGGCAACAGCCGCAGCCGCACTGCTACTACTACCTGAAGCTAAAGTGTAGCCAGCACCTCTTTCCCAAATTTCAATTTTGATGGTGTTGCGATTTAGAACCTGCATGAATTGAACATTAGTACGATTTGGGAAAAGGGGATTAATTTCTAATATTGGCCCGTACTTTTTGGCGATCGCAGAATTAACCTCAGTTAAAGGAATAACACAGTGGGGATTGCCAATTGTTGCTGCACAGAAGGTAAAAGTTTCAGCGTCAAAGTTGATTTGTGATTGAATAACTTCTCGGCGATCGCCATTTTCCAAGTGAGGAACTGTCAAACGTGGAATCATCGCAGCAAAAGTTTACCTTTATCCTACAACAGGGTAGGGGTGTAGAGGTTTTGCTCACTTACATCTCACACCCCTTGATTAAATCTCTTCACCTTTTATGCCGTAACTTCTTCTTGCTTTTCTTTAGTTTGCAAGGATGCGTAAAGACGATTTAACGCATTAACATAAGCTTGCGCGGATGCAACTATGATGTCTGTGTTGGCTGCATGACCCGAAAACACTCTTGATTCATAGCGCAGACGAATCGTGACTTCCCCAATTGCATCAATCCCAGCGGTTACTGACTGCACAGAAAATTCAATTAATTGGTTGGGTACATTCACAACGCGGTTAATTGCTTTGTAAACTGCATCTACTGGCCCAGTACCAATGGCTGCATCAGTTAACTCTTCACCATTGGGGGTGCGGAGGGTAACTGTAGCGGTGGGACAGGCGTTGCTACCGCAGGAAACTTGCACCAATTCGACACGGAATAAATCGGGAGCTTGTTGAATTTCATCATTGACAATTGCTTCCAAATCCCAATCAGAAATTTCTTTCTTTTTGTCAGCAACTTCTTTAAATCTAACGAAGGCTTTGTTTAATTCAGTTTCTGATAATTCAAAACCCAATTCTTTCAAGCGGGTGCGGAAAGCATTTCTACCGGAATGTTTGCCCAGAACAATTTGATTGTCTGTTAACCCAATTAATTGGGCATCCATAATTTCGTAGGTGAGTTTATTTTTTAATACCCCATCTTGGTGGATACCAGATTCATGGGCAAAGGCATTTGCGCCGACAATTGCTTTATTTGGTTGTACCAGCATTCCTGTCAAACTCGAAACTTGACGGGAGGTTTTATAAATTTGTCGGGTGTCAATATTAGTTAATGGTTCTTCAGATTCAACTGGTCTTCCAAGGAAAGGATTGAAATATTGACGACGGACATGCAAGGCCATGACTAATTCTTCTAAGGCCGCATTACCTGCGCGTTCACCAATACCATTGATGGTGCATTCTAATTGGCGTGCGCCATTTTTGACTGCTTCTAAAAAGTTAGCAACCGCTAAACCTAAATCGTTATGTCCGTGAACTGAGATAATTGCTTGATCAATGTTAGGTACATTTTCTTTAATGCCCTTAATTAATGCACCAAATTCGCTAGGAGTTGTGTAACCAACGGTATCAGGAATATTAACAGTAGTTGCACCAGCGGCGATCGCCCTTTCTAATACTTGATACAAAAATTCTGGATCAGAACGTCCCGCATCTTCCGGAGAAAATTCGACATCATTTGTAAAAGTCTTAGCATAAGCGACCATTTCTTCGGCGATCGCTATTACTTCTGATTTTGTTTTTTTCAGTTTGTATTGCAGGTGAATATCAGATGTAGCAATAAATGTATGAATTCTGCCCCGTGCTGCCCCTTTAATTGCTTCTGCGGCTGTTTTAATATCGTCGTGTCTAGCTCTAGCCAAACTACAAATTACTGGGCCTTCTTCTGTACCTACAGTTTGGGCTATTTTGCTAACTGCTTCAAAATCTCCTGGACTTGCAAAAGCAAAACCTGCTTCAATTATATCCACACCTAAGCGGGCTAATTGTTTGGCGATCGCCAGCTTTTCATCTATATTCAACGTTGCGCCTGGACACTGTTCGCCATCTCGGAGTGTAGTATCAAAAATGATAATTCGCTCTGGTTTATTCATCTTTTTGGTTTTTGGTTTAGGTGTAGTTCTTTTATTTTAAATATTTGCAACCTTAGTTGTTTTACTCTTATTTTTGTAAATAATTATTGCTAAGGCACTTGACCATCTACTTTTTCTATTTGGTCTCTAATATCGTTTAAATCTATATATCTATCCGTAGCATTACGCAGTTCTCTGGCGATCATCCCTTCTGTAGACACTACTGTAATATGTGTATTTTTAGATCGTAATAATTCAATAGCTCTTTCAAAATCCCCATCACCACTAAATAAAACTACCCGGTCGTACTGGTCTACAGTATTAAACATATCTACGACGATTTCTATATCTAAATTAGCTTTTTGTGAATAGCGACCGGAAGTGTCATCATAATATTCTTTAAGAATTTTCGTTCGGACTGTATATCCTAGACTGATGAGAGCATCTCGGAAACCTCGTTGATCTTGTGGGTCTTTTAAGCCAGTGTACCAGAAGGCATTTATCAAAGTTGTTTCTGATTGCTCATGTTTGAAATATTCTAATACTCGTCGTGGGTCAAAAAACCAGCCATTTTTTTGTTGAGCATAGAACATATTATTTCCGTCTACAAAAATAGACAGACGATTCATAGGGGAACCCATAAAAATTTACACCTAATATATAGCAATGAATTTAGATTGAACAATAGATTATAGCAACTCTTAAATCATAAATTAGCTAATAGCGGGGAACTAGTTCCTCATGTATAGCCTTTATCTTACCTCTTTCAAAGCATAAATTTGACGCAAACATAAACCCAAGCTGCTGGGTGTTCGATAGTTTAACCTCTAGCACTATATAAATAGGTCAGATGATCAAAATCTACCAATAAAGTTGACTGAGTAACAGCATTCTTAGTTATATAACTGTCAATTTTACTCCTAAAGAGGTAAGGTATATGTCTGAAAGGAGGATATTGGCTGATGCTCATATATGAATACAGTTGAGTTAAGTAAAGTTATCTGTTAGGGCAAATGTAAAAAGTAGAGGAAACAGCGAAGTGAAGGGGAGATTTCAAGTATATTAATCCACATATAGGTTTTACTGTTAACAACATGGTAGCCTTTTTCGCACATGAGACCTGGACACAACAGGCTGAAGTCTTTTTCAACAAAGCTTCCTGGATAATAATAATTTTTAGGAGGCTCACATTGTGTCTTCAGACGTGAAAATATCGCTGCAATCCAATGCAGAATGGGTATATCCTGACAACAGTAGATTTTTAACTCAGGAGTGGAAAGCAAGAAACAAAGGCAAAATTTTCTATTTTCTCCACCTTTATACTCTTACACTCTCAAATCAAGTTTCAGCGAGATATTAAAAAAAATTGCACCTGTGAGATGAGAATTTCCTCGGTTTCACTCTAGAGAAGAAACAAGCGCTGCTAAAACTCACTCAGCAAATAAGTCAGTCTGTGCCAGGTTGAAAGCCTGCCAAATTCAGGTTCGTTCAGTAAACTGTGCAGAGTCATAAAACATAGATTACAAATGTATAAGATTTTCATTTAAGTTTTATTTCAATATTTTTTACCAGAAAGGAGACTAAATCCAACAGATTGCCAGTGAGTGAAGTACACAATTTAGTTTTCAAAGCTAGATAGAGAGCCTATTTTTATTCAGAATTCTGAATTCAGACTTCTGAATTCTGCTGTAAATAAAGTTGTACGTAAACCAATTATTAACACGATATGGCAGAAGAACCTACATCTACCGTCAGCAAAAAACATCTATCTACTGCCAATACAGCATCTGGCAAACCCACAAAAGTAACTCTAACAGCATCACAGTCTAAGCTGGTAGCTCGTGTGAGTTATTTTTTGGCGGCTGCGTCCACAATTGGGGCAACATTGCTGACTGCTTCTGGTGTGGGCTGGGTTAATTTGATGGAGAGTCAGATATTTTCGGCGTTTTTTCAACTGCGGGGCGCGATACCTTTGGCAACGTCTTCTCTTCGAGACGCTACGCGAACGACGAACGCACTACCAGCAGATATCGTGATTTTGGCAATCGATGACCAGTCAATCTCACTTCCCGAACAGTACTATAAATCAAATCCACACCAGTATGCCTACCTAGAACCACTGAAATCTTTTCCGTTTAAACGTGCTGCATACGCCCAGATTATCGAAAAGTTAATGCAAGCGGGAGCAAAGTCTGTTGCGTTAGATGTAGTTTTCGACACACCCAGCAGTTATGGTAGTGAGGACGATCGCCAGATGCAAGCTGTATTAAAAAAATATGGCAGTAAAGTTACCTTAGCCGCACTTTATGAAAATTTTGCCACCCATCAAGGTACGTTCACCCAACTGACTTTACCTCAAGAGATGTTTCAAGTCGGCGGGGTGTCCATTGGTTCAGTCAATTTCCCTTTAGAAGCAGACGGTAAAGTTCACAAATTAGCCAGTGAATTTCCCAAGCTATTAGCTGCTAATGGGATGTTAATAGAGAAAGCGCCTTCCTTTGATGAAGCTGTTTTAGGTGCAGCGCAAATCAAATATTCTCAGCCAAAAGGCGATCGCATTTATTTTTGGGGGACAGCGGGGACTTTTGAGCAGATTTCTTTGTGGTATGTCCTTGATGCACAAAACTGGAATAACTATTTGCAGCAAGGCAGAGTTTTTCAAGACAAAATAGTTTTGATTGGCTCTACAGACAAACTAAACAATGATTATCACCCAGTAGCGGCTGCCAATATGTCGGAACGTATGGCTGGTGTAGAAATTCACGCCAATGCGATCGCCACTTTAATGCAGAATAAAGCGATCGCCCCGGCAATTTCTAGTTCAGTTTTACAAGGGTTGTTTGTGCTGATTTTAGTTGGCGCTACAGTCTACATCGTCAATAGAACCAAGAACAATCTCCAACGATTTTTGGTCAGTTTTGCCGTAGCCAGCATTTGGGGAGGAACTAGCTATATCTGCTTTATATATGGTCAGTTAATTTTCCCAACGGCTATACCAATGATGGCGATCGCTGTTAATGGACTATCTTATCTGGGAATAGAAGTCGCTAGAGAAAAATTGAGAACACGCCAATTAGTCACAATTTTTCAAAAATATAAAACCTCTCCAGTTGTCCAAGAAATTATCAGCCAACAAAACGACTTACAAGACTTACTCCAGAAAAGGGATTTAGCCGTATCAGGCAAAATCCTCGCCGGACGCTACAAAATTGTCAAAGTTCTCGGTTCAGGTGGATTTAGCGAAACTTATATTGCTGAAGATATGCACCGTCCTGGTTATCCAAATTGCGTTGTCAAGCAACTAAAACCAGCCAACCCCCAATCCAAAGGTTTAGAACTTGCTAGGCGTTTATTTAACTCAGAAGCAGCAACTCTAGAAAGATTAGGAACTCATCAGCAAATTCCGCAATTACTGGCTTATTTTGAACAAGAGGATGAGTTTTATTTAGTTCAAGAATATGTAGTGGGTCATTCCTTGATTAAAGAACTACCATCAGGTCAAGGTTTAAGAGAAACTATAGTCATTGCCATTATCAAAGAACTATTACAAATCTTAGTCTTTGTTCACGAGAATGGTGTGATTCACCGAGATATTAAACCAAGCAATATCATCCGCCGACATACAGATAACAAGTTAGTATTGATTGACTTTGGTGCGGTAAAAGAAGTTTCAATACCACAAATAGAAAATTCCGAACAAGCCCCGTTTACAATTGGCATTGGTACAAGAGGTTACGCACCCAATGAACAATGTTTTGGTCGTCCACAATACAGTAGTGATATCTATGCGATCGGGATGATTGGCATTCGTGCCTTAACTGGGATTCCACCCCATGAAATGGATAGAAATGAAGATGGCGAATGGCAATGGAAAAATCAGGTAGTTGTCAGTGATGCTCTAGCTGAAATATTGTGCAGAATGGTACTTGATGATTTAAAACAGCGCTATCAATCAGCATCTGAGGTGTTAGCAATACTTGAGAAATTAGCAATTTCTCAAGATATTAACACCTGGCAGCAAAATGATAATTCAGACTTACCTACTACGCCTTGGTTAGGAGGTTCAGCAGAAACTTTGTAATATAAACCTTGAATCAATACTAACGATCGCACGTCTATGCAGCAATGATACTTTGGAAAAACTTGAGCCGATTCATCCACCCATACCAATTTTCAATTAGCATTGTGCGGTTTAATCGAAAAATTTGGGCTTCTTTATCTGGCAAAGCTACAACAATCAGACCGTGATTTATTTTGGATTGAAAGAGGCGATCGCTATAGTATCGATTTACTGCACCAGTATAAGCAGCTAACTGTAAAGGCTTATCATAAAGTTTATCAATATTACGTTTTGGTTCCTCGGCTGTAGTCCATTCAATTGTGTGCGGAATACCTTGGTAACGTGCTACTAAATCAACCTTTCCGGAGTAACATTCAACATAGTTAGGTACAACTTGCTCAACTAATTTAATATCATCAATTTCCTTTAGCACAGATTGAACACTATCCCAGTAAGGCTGAATAAAACTGTTATCAGGTTGAGGTGAGTAGCCTGGCATATATTCTTTAATCAACTTGTGCAAAGCATTTCCTCGACGACGACTGTTTGCAGCAATTTTATTTGCTTCTGCTTCGCCAACTTTGTTACGCCATTGAGAGAGTGCTTTGAGAGACTCTGGCGACTGTGTGGCTTTTAAAACTGTAGTGACAGCAGGAAGAAGAACACCATTATCACCTTGATAGTAGCATTGCCCGTTGATGTAGATGGATTTCATAAGTTGTGGCTTGTGAATTACTACATCAACTAGCTTCGAGGGTTCGTGTATAAGATTAAGTAGGAGTAAAGTCTTTGAAATGTATGAGTTTGGGTATTAGTTAGGTATGATTTTTAATTCTAGTTTTTCAAAATGACATAGACTGGTAATTAACTATGGTAATGAAATCACTAAGAGTTTCTCCAGACAAACTAGAAAAAGTAAAAAGAGCTTTTCAAAGCACAGGTTGGACGCAAGAAGAATTCGCCAGTGAAGTTGATCTGCGCACTCGCCAGCCAATTGGAAAATTTCTTAAGGGGAAAACAGTTAACCATAAAGTTTTTAAAGAAATTTGCTTCCAGCTGAATTTGGATTGGCAAGAAGTAGCCGATCTCCATACAGATAATAAAGATGAAATAGAGAAAACTCTAGACACTAGTGCTAAAAATGCTGATTTTGTTGGGCGTGAAGATGCGATCACAGCCTTGAATTCTCAGAAACTACATATTATAAATAAGAGTCTAAAGATTGAACAAGGAATACAACAGAGCGAATATTCTTCCATTTCTTTTGCCAATTTAAATTGCTACCCACCAAACCTAAAAAACTGGCAAGGACGGAGCAAAGAAATTCAGCAAATTACAGATTGGTTTGCCGATAGTAGCATCAATACTCTTGGTATTCAGGGTTTGAGTGGTATAGGTAAATCATGGTTAGCTGCTAAAGTTTATGAATCTGAGGGATTTGAGGCGAAATACTGGGCTGATGTTAGCCGTAAGCCAGACTTTAGAGTGTTTGCACAGAATGTCTTGAGCGCATTAACAGGAGAAATATTAGAATTAACCAAACTCTGTGAAATAGAGCAGTTAATTAATAACTTACTTAAGATTATGAAGCAAAAACAGTGTTTGCTCGTCGTCGATAATTTAGAGACATTACTAGATGCAGAAAGAAATTTTGACAGAGTTTATCGAGATTTTTTCCAGCAGTGGCTACGGTGTGGATCTAATAGTAAGCTGCTGCTAACTAGCCAAATTGTCCCCTTCATTATGCGAGATAGTTGCCGCTGGCTATGGCTTCAGGGATTACTAGAAACAGATGGAACTCGATTACTACAAGAATTAGGAATCAAAGGTAGTGATGTAGAGTTGAAAGATTTTACAAGATATATTAATGGACATCCTACTTTATTGAGGTTTGTAGCTGCTTATCTAGGAGAGAATACCAATATCCAAGAAGCAGACCAGCTTGGACTGAAGCAGCTTGACCAGTTATTTGAAGAAGTAGAGGGTGAATATCGCGATCAGCAAAGGATGCGATGCGTCTACTTATTAGGACAACATTATCAGCGATTAACTCCAGAATTACAAAAACTTTTATTAAATCTTAGTGTTTACTCAAGCCCTCATTTTAATCGAGATGAGGCTTTAGTAGTTTTCTCACAAGAGAATACTTCTCATAATCTTAACAAAATTAAAAAAGCACTTTATGAACTAACAAATTACTCTCTCTTAGAAGAAATTTATTTCAAAGATGAAAAGCAGTATCAATTTCATCCTCTTGTATTACAATATGTTAAACAAAAAGTAGGTAATCATTCAAAGCTATTACGAAGAAAAGTAATTAGTTACTATGAGTCGAGCCTCCCAGATTTAATTAATTGTGAAACATTAGACGATTTAAAAGCATACTTTGAAGTTTTTTACCAATATTGCGAACTGGAAGAGTTTAATCAAGCTTTCTACACGATTTTCAGTGGTGATGATTATGACAATAGCATTGATAACTTTTTAAGTTTACGTGGTTATAACATAGTACGAGCTAGTCTATATAAAAATTTATTGCATAGATGGCAACCTAGCCAACCAGAACTATGGGAATTTATGACTGCTATTACTTGTTTAGGTGATTCTTATTATTGGATGGGAGAATACAAGTTAGCTATTGCCTACCATCAAGAGTCTCTAAAAATTGCACGAAATATTGGTGATTTTGCAATGGAAGCTGGCTGTCTAGTCAATATTGGTCTTGCTTACATTGATTTAGAAAACTATGAGCAGGCTTTGAAATATACACGAGAGGGCGCAATTCGTGCCTTAAATATTGAGCATCACGAATTTAAAGCTAATGCTTTGAATAATTTGGGTATTATCTACTTGGAAAAACGTGCTTATCATAAAGCTATTAAATATTACAAGGCATCACAAGCAATAAAAAAGGTTTTTTTTGATGGTCAAGATGATCCTGGAGCTTTGATTAATATAGGTGATGCTTATCGCTCTTTAGGTGAAAATGAAAAAGCAATTAAATACCTTAAGCAAGGAATAGGTATAGCGCGTCAATTTGGGCATCGCCGATTTGAGGCTAATGGTTGGTTTAATTTAGGATTAGCCTTACAAGAACTAGGTGAAATATTAAAAGCTAAGGATGCTTGGAAAAAAGCCCGTGAACTGTATGAAGCAATGAAACTAGATGTTAATGTTCAAAGGACTGATGATGAAATTGAAGGTCTCTCTTAAAAGCCAAATAATTTAGTTGCCTTCCCTGAGAAATACTTAATTCGACGATAAAGGCGGGTGCGGGAATTGAACCCGCTAGTCCCCGGAGATGGTGGAGACGTTAACCGATAACCCTACATTCTTCGTCCCCAAAGGGCAAGTTGCGAACAAGGGATAACCCGCCGAGAAGTATGAAATATGAAGTATGAAGTATGAAATTTCATACTTCATACTTCAGCCTTCAGAATTTTTATAATTCACCTGTCGCCAGCATTTGGATGATGCGAGGTGTACCAGGGTCAAATCCTGCCAAATCCCAAGACAGTGGATCTTTGGGATCTACCAAGGTAATGCGGTAAGGTGTCAAAGTGACGTATACAGCCTTGACATCTGGATTCACTTTTTTGCGGTACTCCTGCAAGGCTTGGCTAGGATGTTTATACCCAGCCCAGCTTTCTGAGTCAGTCCAGAAGCAGACTAAATCTGCTTTGAACTTATTTTTAATCATCCAGTCGTAAGCTACGGACGCATCTGTACCGCCAAAGTTTTGATTGCTGGCTTTACGCACCGCAGAACTAAAACTATCTTTGGCGGTGATATTTAATTCCCGAAACTCAGTAGCAAAACCGCGAATCATGTAGTTTTTCTCGGCTTTGGCTGTGACGAGTGCCATTGTGGTGGCAATTTCACAGCAACTTAGCCCCAGCCCCATGTCTGCAACTAAGCTACCCATCGAACCGGAAACGTCTACGGCGTGCATGAAAACTTTGCCTGTAGGTTCTACGACATCAAAAGACAACTCAACGGCTTTTTCTAAGATGTCTACGATGCGGGGAACTGGGTTCCAAGTTTTCTTACTGCGTCCAAGTCTTCCTCCAGAATCGTAAGTTTTGAGTGCTTTCAAAACATCAATTGGGTGGATGCGACCTTTACGCAGATGTTCTTTGTTGTTGAGAACTCCTTCCACCCTTAGCAAGTTGGCACTTTCATCAGCACGTAATACACCCAGTTCTGTGAGTGAACCGAGGTTTCGTAACATTGCACCGATGGGCATTTCTTGAAATAGCAACTGCCAAGCAGCTTTGTCCATATTGCCCACGGGTGCAGCCATTTCATGGGTTAAGCGTCCTTGCAAAATGGCTTCGTGAGTTTGCCCAGGGTTGCGCTTTAGCCATTCATACCACCAAATCTGCGCTAAAGCTTGCGAGGGGATGTCTGTGGGTAATTCTTCCCAACCTCTGACAACCCATTCAAATAATTGACGGTGGTTTTCTGTAGGTGGTTTGACGTGAAATAAACGCAAAGCATCGCGGTGAGTGAAGCCTTGGCGTTGTTGATATTTCAACAATTGATAAGCCAAACCTTTGACATCTTCTCGTGATAGCCAGGTTTTACCAGCTTCCCGCACAACTTTACCAAAGCCCCGCAGAGATTTGGTGTAGTTCAGCCATTCGTAGAAGTGGCTACCTGTGCGAACTACTTGGGGGAATATTTCACCAAAAGCTTGTTTTGCTTCTGGTTGTTCACCCATCGACAGCAACACTAAAGCCAGAATAGGTGCGCTGTTATTGATAGCCCGTCCATCGCTGGCATAGAGAATTTCTTCTGCAACACGGCTGGGATTTTCGGCAACAGCTTGGTTGACAACCGCTACAAAATCTTCAGTTAATTCTTGTTTACCAGCATAGTAGGTGCTTTGGGCTGTCCCAACTAACAGACAACGCCTTAGCATTTGCCAAATGCCAGCGTCAAACATCCAGCCACCGGAACGTCCTTGAATCATCTCTGCTTCCCGTCCAGGGATAGGCTGAGTTTGTGGTGTGCTGATTTTATTTCTGGTGAAGAAGTTGTAGTTCATGGTTTCATCTCCCAGCCCTTGCGGGCAAAAATGAAAGATGGCGGAGCAGGATTTGAACCTGCGACCTCTCGAACCCTAATCGATAACCCTCAATTCTTCGGCCTTTGCAGGCAAGGAGTGAATAAGGGTAAAGCGCTCTACCTCTGAGCTACCCGCCACATAAAAATTTTGGATTTTGGATTAAATTTAAAATGAAATTTGGTGTGGCAGGATAGGAATCGAACCTACAGCCCTCCCGATTATGAGTCGATAACCCTCATTCTTCGGCCTTTGCAGGCAAGGAGTGAACAAAGATGATTTTGGCGCTCTACCATTGAGCTACCTGCCACATAAGAATTATTTTTTACTCAGCACTTTGTTAGGGTGTAGCGGAGCAGGATTTACACCTGCACCTCCAGAAATTTTGCTCAAGGATGTTTTAAGTTATTTGCGATAACCCTCGATGTGTCGGCCTTTGCAGGCAAGGGGGGCGCTCTGGATATTTGAGCTATCCGCTACGGTTTTGATGCTCACTCCTTTGGGAAAATCAGCTTGTAACATTAATGTAGTATATGTAACTTTGAATGTCAAGGGGAAGAGGAGGTATATATTTTTAAACGCAGAGGGGCGCGAAGGTTTACGCGGAGTGGCGCGGAGTTTTAGGAAATTTGAGTAGGGAAATGTTTCTTAATGTTTATGTAAAAATTTTGTTTTTGTTGGGGAGAGTTTGGGAGGGAAAATATTTTTGCCTGTTTTTGCCGAAAATCTAGATTGTTTGGGTGTTAAGTGGTTCAGATGAGCGATCGCACACCTGCTTTTTTCCGTGATTTTGCCAAAAGATACAAAAACCAGTCCCAATTTTTGCCAATATAATATATTATTTCCCAAAAAATTCGCTTGGCAAAAATCGGCATGAGTGAAAAAACAATGGAAAGTGGCGGGAAGGGTTTTCTCGTTCTACTTTTGCCAATATCGTTTTTAATAATTTTCCTGGTTTCTACCTGGAGATTTTTGCTGGCACTGGTTGTTTTGATTATTGGGTTCAATATCTGGCAACAATATCAATGGCAACAATGGTGTCAGCGAGTTAACCCGGTTTTCCATCAGTTAGTTCGGGAAAACCAGGGAAAAATTACACCAATGGACTTGGCAATGCGCGGTAGTTTTCCTGGCCCAACAGCAAAACGCTACCTGGATGGCAAAGCTTCAGAGTTTGGTGCAAGTATAGTCAATGCTGGTTCAGGCAATGAAGTTTATTACTTTATTACTGCCAGTATTTTGGGTAATATTCTTGACAATAGCGAGCCTGTCAAAACTTTGTCTGCTCAACCTGTAACAACTGCTGCGCGATCGCTTTTAGCACCGCCAGCACCTCAAGCAGTAGTAGCAGAATTAGAATCAGAGGTTGAATTAGCAGCGCCAGCAACTCATACAGAAGTTAAACCAAATTTAGCAAAACAGTTAGTTTTTGGTTCGCTGATTCAATCGGAATTAGCAAAACGCTTGAATGTTTATTCCAGCACTGTCTACAAACGGCGCAATGATCCAGAGTTTCCCGAATGGACTCGCAGCCGTGATCCTGATGGTATAGCTTGGAGTTTCTCGGAAAAAACAAAAGAGTTCTTTCCCTTAGAAGAGTCATGAATGAAGTATGAAGTGGGAAGTATGAAGTATGAAATATAAATTTCATTTTTTGGACTAGCCTATCGCAAGCTACTACGCATCTATACTTTTCAGACTTCATACTTTCAAACCAACTGCTTCGGTGATGGAATTTAATTTGTTTTGTTCTAACTTTGATAGCAAACCATTCAGGATTCGACGCACCATCATTGGGCCTTCATAAATCCAGCCTGTATAGACTTGAATTAGGCTGGCTCCCGCAGTGATTTTTTCCCAAGCATCTTCTGGGGAAAATATGCCACCAACCCCGATAATGGGAATTTGTCCTTGGGTTTGCTGCCAAATAAACTTAATTACTTCTGTGGAGCGATCGCGCAATGGCGCACCACTGATTCCGCCAGCTTCATCTTGCGGAGGTTTCCCAGTTGGATGAATTAGCTGGGTTTTCAAGCCATCACGGTTGATTGTGGTGTTTGTGGCAATAATTCCTGCTAGTTGGTAGGTTTTAGCCAAGCCAATAATATCGGCGATCGCTTCCCATTCTAAATCAGGGGCTATCTTGACAAATACTGGTTTTTGTGTATTATTATCTGTTTGTAGTACGTCCAAGATAGAACTGAGCATAGCGGCATCTTGGAGCGATCGCAATCCTGGTGTGTTGGGTGAAGATACATTCACCACAAAATAATCGCCCAACTCTTTCAGCAGCCGAAAACTATTGAGATAATCTTCGGCGGCGGCTTCTAACGGGGTAATTTTCGATTTGCCTAGATTTATACCGATGGGTATTGTATGAGTAAAATCTTTTTGTGCTGCTAACCGAGCAGCCATAACTGCTGCACCTTGATTATTAAAACCCATCCGGTTAAGAACAGCTTGATCTAAAGGCAAACGAAATAATCGGGGTTGAGGATTCCCTGGTTGGGGGTGAAAAGTCACAGTCCCCAACTCAGCGAAGCCAAAACCAAAGTTAGACCAAATTTTTGCCCCTACCCCATCCTTATCAAAACCAGCTGCCAAACCCAGCGGGTTAGGGAAATTTAGTCCAAACAAATTTTGTTCCAGACGGCGATCGCACACACATAAAGACTGCTGTAAGCTGTGATTGATCAAGTCAGCAGGAGTATTATTTGCTTGTGATAACCAATTTAAACTGTGAATAGCTTGATGATGTAGCCACTCTGCATCCGTTTTCAGCACGTTGAACAGTAGTGGACGAAGCGCAGCTTGATAAATATCCATGTGAAGAAGGGAAATGGCGATTAGGGATAAGAGATTACAAAATTACCATTGACCATTGACTCTTGACCCATAACTTTAATTTTGGCTAAACATATATAACTCAGGTGGCTTTTCTGGGCATCTTATATATAAAAAGCGATGTTCACGAAAAATACAATGGGGCAGCCACAAAAACCAATAGCCGCCGAACAAACAATCATTGCTTTGGGACGCGTTCTCCAAACGCTCAGGGAAGAGGATAATGTTGATGTTTTGATTGATACTACTATTTCTTATATTAGAGAACAGTTTGACTACAATCTGGTTTGGATTGCTTTATATGATCTGCCAAAACATACATTAATTGGTAAAGGTGGTGTTGCACCTGATGGTGATACCAAATTTTTACGCAAACAGGTAACATTAAATCCTGGCGGCCTTTTAGAACAGGTAGTAATTGAACAGCGCCCCTTGGGTGTTGCCGATTTGCGCCTGGAACCTCGTGCAGCAGAATGGCAAGAAATTGGCAAAAAATTTAATATTCAGGGAACGATTGTTTTACCTATTCGCTATAAAGACCGTTTTTTAGGTTTATTATTATTTGGTTCGGAACGTTGGGGATATTTGTTACCAGGTGATGCCAAAGCTCGTTTATTAATGGTATTAGGCGAACTGGGAGCAGTGCTTTATCAAAATGAACTGAATTTGCAGCAACAGCAAACAAAGCATCTCGATGAGCCAATATTACACTTATTAGAAAATTTACGTACTCTCAATAATTTAGACCAAAAGCTGAAAGCAGTTGTCCAAACAACACATCAATTTGTCTCCCCTAGTAAGACAAATATTTATTGGTTTGAGCGCCAAGGGCGTTATTTTTGGTGTCGGATGAGCAATCAACTAGCCAACATCAATCGCCAAGACAACAAACAGCAAATAGCTGCGGGGATGACGGTACAGGATTTAAGCGAGTTTTATTATGCTTTGTCAGTTAATCAAATTGTCTGGATTGGCGATGAGCGTAGTTCTTTGAAAAGTCATTTTACTGCTAAAGTGTTGCAACGTTTACAAGTGCGATCGCTTTTAGCAGCACCTATCCTCTGGCAAAAAGAACTCTTGGGGTTTCTGGCGGTGGAGGCCAATGAACCGCGAATCTGGACAGAAGCGGACAAAAATTTTGTCCAAAGTGCAGCAGGGCTAATTTCTTTAGTTGCGCCTACCGAAACTATGGACACCACCATCAAGCAAATTCAAGATGATGCTCAATTAACTAGCCAAGTTGCTCAAGCTATCTATCACGAAGATGACCTGCAAGCAACTTTACGCAACTGTGCGACTAAAGTTTTAAACCGCTTCGCTGCCACGCGCTTTTTCCTCTTACAGTACAACCCTGATTTGCATAGTTATCAAATTATTTTTCAAAGCCAAGTACAAAATCGTCGTCCGTTGACAGTTACCTTCAATGCGCTCAAAGATATGGATGAGCAGATGTTGAAGTCAGCCAAAACGGCAGTAGAAGTACAGAATATAGAAGAAGATTTGCGGTTTTTTAATTGGCGACCTTTGTTATTAGAGCATGGAACGCGATCGCTGTTGGTTTGTAACTGCACTCAAGGTCATACACCCAGCGCACTTTTAGTAATTACCCATGAAACTAATCGTAGTTGGGCCAGCTTAGAAAAGGAATTGTTATGGGCTGTCGGTCAACAGATTGGTGTAATTATCCGCCAGTGGCAACTACAAACAGATACTAAACAACAGCAGCAAATTCTCTCTAGTATTCAAAAATGCTTACGTATTCTTGAAAAAGCCCAAAGTGACACAACGGAGTCGGGGGCAAAATATCTAGAACGCACAGCCATAGAACAAATCGCTACTGTTCTCAATTCTCCTTTAGCTGTGCTGTTATCTTGGTCGCCTGGAGATAATTTTGCGGAAATTATTCCTAGTTTCATTCACGATAGTCGATTTGGGCTTGTGGCAGATCATCCCATCCCCATCCAGACTGAAGCGGTAATTCAGTGGGCATTAACCAAAGATGATTATGTGTGTGTATATGCCGATGATTTACCCCCATAAACCAGAAAATGGTTAAATGGTCAAGGCATTGGTCAAGTTTTAGCGATCGCACTCCGCACTAGCCCTGATTATGCACCCACAGGTGTAGTATTAGTTGCAGATCGTCGAGAACGATATTGGACAGAACAAAGCCTGAATGCAACAGAAACACTAGTCACTCAATTAGCTTGGTCGCGTCGTCAACAACAAATCACCAAACTATTAGAGTCCACAAATCAAGAATTGCAACAACTCAATTGGTATAAACATCGTCGCCTAGAGGAAATTCAAAGAACAGCAACACAGTTATTAAGCCAGATTGAAGATTTGGGTATTCCCAGCAATGAACTGACACAAACGCGCTATAAACTATTGCTGCGACAATTAGACCATGCAACAGCAGCCATGACCGCCCTAGTTAAACTTGAGCAATGGCAATTGCATCATAGTTCTGAAACTATGCCCATAGCCACTTTAATGAAGCGATCGCTAGAAAGAGTTGAACATCTACTCAAACAACGTCAACTGTGGGCTGGGGTACATGGTTTAGGACAATCGGCTACAGATACAGATTCTGGTAATAGTGGAATTTTTCTCAAAGGATTGCAACCTTCGAGCTATCCATCATCGTTAGCGATCGCTGGCGATATCGTCAAATTTGAATTAGTTTTGTATGAATTATTAGTTGTAGCTTGTAACCGTTCTCTCAGTGGTGGCAGAATTGATATCTGGTGTCGCCGCCTAGAGGAAAGATTGCTAGAACTGTCAATTACAGATCATGGCATGATTGAACCGCATCTGTTGGCAGCACTGCAAAATCAGATACCCAAAGATGTATTAGCCACTTCGTACCTCAACCAACCACCAGTTTTACACCTGCTGATTTGTCAACAACTCATGCAGCAGTTGGGTGGCGAGCTACATTTTTATCAGTTACCAGATCATCGGGTTGTTAGTCGCTTGGTGTTACCTTTAGCTGAGTGAAGAAGGTAGGAGTTGAATTTTCCCAACCCTTACACCCATTCTTCACCAACAACCTTTGTGCGTCAGTCTTGTCTTATTCCAGCTACATTAAATTCAAATGGATTCAATTGTGGATGGATCAAGATGAAAACGAAGCATCAATTTTCATTTGAGTGGAATCAAAAGCGTTATGCGATCGTTTACGATACGATAGGTCAGGGTAAACCCGTCTTGCTCCTACCCGCATTTAGTACTGTTTCCAGCCGTTCCGAAATGAAGGGGATTGCCGAGGGAATTGCCAATCGCTACCAAGCCATTACACTTGATTGGTTAGGATTTGGTGAATCCGATCGCCCGGCTGTAAATTATCAACCTGCACTATTGCAGCAGATGCTTGAGGCGTTTGTCCAACAGACTTTCTCAGAACCTGTGGCGGTAATTGCAGCTGGTCATACGGCGGGCTATGTCTTGCAACTGGCTCAACAACAACCCCAGACTTGCTCTTGCATTGTTTTAGTTGCTCCCACCTGGCGCGGCCCTTTACCCACAATGGGCGTACCCAAACCAGTAGCAGCAGCCGTTAGACAACTAGTGAGATTTCCAGTAGTGGGTCAAGCACTTTATCAAGCAAATACAACCAAGGGCTTTCTGCGTCTCATGTATGGAAGGCATGTTTATGCAGATCAGTCACGCCTAACTCCAGAGTTTATTGAGCAGAAACAGCAGATTACTCGACAGTCTGGGGCGCGATTTGCTCCGGCGGCGTTTGTCACCGGTGGACTTGATCCAGTGAGCGATCGCCAGGAATTCATCACACTACTGCGATCGTCTCCTGTGCCTGTGCTGGTCATCTTAGCAGAACAAGCTCCGCCCTATTCCAAAAAAGAAATGACCGCGATGGCAGCACTACCTGACATTCAATCACTGACACTTCCTGGCACATTGGGAATGTATGAAGAGTACGCCACTGAAGTTACAGAAGCAACATTACCATTTTTAGATGCCAAGACAATTACGACAGTTGTTTCTTAGACTTAGTACTAGTTGATATGACTTACGCAAAAAACGAAAAATTCAGGTAGGTTTTAGAGCAGGGTGTAAGTATTCAAAAGCTTTACACCCCTATACCCAATCTTTGTGCCTAAGTCTTGACAAACATAGTACCAGAGAAAAAGTTTTGCTGTTAACAATACTTAAACCACGGGAATAATAGATGTATTAATTTCGCACTAAAAATTCTGTTCTGAGGTATGTACAATGATTATTCCTGTGGATGCAATGGCAGTCATTCCCGGTTACAACCTGACAGAACAACTCTATGCAGGGTCTAGAACTGTAGTCTACCGAGGTATTCGAGCCGCAGATCAAAAACCTGTCGTCATCAAATTACTCAACCGCGAATATCCCACCTTTAGCGAACTCTTACAATTTCACAATCAATACACGATTACTAAAAACTTAGATTTTTCTGGGATTGTTAATGCTTTAGGTTTAGAAGTAGACCGTAATGGCTATGCCCTAGTCATGGAAGATTTCGGTGGTCTCTCATTGCGAGAATATTTGAGAAATCAAAAGTTAGACTTGCAGGAGTTTTTGATCATTGCGCTGCAAATGTGCGATATCCTGCACTATCTTTATCAAAACCGGGTCATCCACAAAGATATCAAACCCGCCAATATTTTAATTAACCCAAAAACTCACGAAATTAAGCTCATAGATTTTAGTATTGCTTCGCTTCTGCCTAAAGAAACTCAAACTCTGATTAGCCCCAATATTTTAGAAGGAACCCTGGCTTATTTATCCCCCGAACAAACTGGACGGATGAACCGCGGGATTGATTATCGCAGTGATTTTTATTCTTTGGGAGTGACATTTTTTGAGCTATTAACAGGAGAATTACCTTTCAACTGTGAAGACTCGATGGAGTTGGTGCATTGTCACATTGCGAAAATGCCTCCTTCAGTTAACAGTGAGCAGATTCCTCAAGTGTTGGATAATATTATCCAGAAACTGACGGCGAAAAATGCTGAAGACCGTTATCAGAGTGCGTTAGGGTTAAAACATGATTTAGAAATCTGCCTTTCGCAGCTAAAAGAAACCGGACAGATTGTCAACTTTGAGATTGGTGAGTGGGATATTTGCGATCGCTTTATTATCCCCGAAAAATTATACGGTAGAGAAACTGAAGTACAGCAAATCCTAGCAGCATTTGAGCGCATCGCTAGTGTTCAAGAATCATCTCACTCCTGTAGCGAACTCGTTCTGGTTGCTGGTTTTTCGGGAATTGGCAAAACTGCTGTTGTTAACGAAGTCCATAAACCGATTGTCAGACAACGCAGTTATTTTATTAAAGGTAAATTTGACCAATTCAACCGGAATATTCCCTTTTCGGCTTTTGTCCAAATCCTCAGCGATTTAATTGGGCAGTTATTAACAGAAACTGATCAGCAATTAAAACAATGGCAATATAAAATTCTCCAAGCTTTAGGAGACAATGCCCAGCTAATTATTGATATTATTCCCGACTTAGAAAAAATTATCGGTCAACAACCACCCGTACAAGAATTATCAGGGACGGCGGCTCAAAATCGTTTTAATTTATTATTACAAAAATTCATTCAAATATTTGCCACACCAGAACATCCCTTAGTAATATTTTTAGATGATTTGCAATGGGCTGATTCGGCTTCCCTACAATTAATTAAATTATTAATGAGTGAGGTTAATAGTACTTATCTGCTATTAATTGGAGCTTATCGAGATAATGAAGTATTTCCTGGACATCCTTTAATGTTGACATTAGAGGAAATTAATCAGATGAGTGCCAGAGTTAATCCAATTAACTTACAACCTCTGAGTGAATTAAATTTAAATCAGTTAGTTGCTGATACTTTGGGTTGTAGAACAGAAGCATCTTTGCCTCTGGCTCGTCTGGTATATCAAAAAACTCAAGGTAATCCATTTTTTAGCACACAGTTTATCAAATCATTACACCAAGATGGGCTGATTAACTTCAACTTTGCCCAAGGGTTTTGGGAATGTGATATTGCTCAAATCAATCAGCGATCGCTCACTGATGATGTGGTAGAATTTATGGCTTTACAGTTACAAAAGTTGCCATTATCTACTCAAAATGTATTGCAATTAGCTGCTTGTATAGGTAATCAATTTAATTTAAAAACTTTAGGGGTTGTTAATCAACAATCAGTTAAAGCAACTGCGGCGGACTTGTGGCAAGCATTACAAGCAGGACTAATCTTACCACAAAGTGAAATTTACAAATTTTATGTAGGACAAGAAAATCAAAATTTCCCTGATAAAAATGCTGAATTTGTCACATACAAGTTTCTCCATGACCGTGTTCAGCAAGCGGCATATTCACTTATACCCGATGAGGCAAAGCAAGCCACTCATCTCCAAATTGGTAGACTCTTGCTCCAAGACAGTTCTGATGAGCAAAAAGAAGAACACATCTTTGAAATTGTCAGTCAACTTAACTTAGGGCAAAGCTTAATTACCGACACAGCCGAAAAACTTTTACTCGCTGAGTGTAACCTCAAAGCCAGTCAAAAAGCCCTAGTCGCCACTGCCTATACTAGTGCTTTTGACTATGCCACTAGTGGATTAGAGTTATTAGGTGAATCTGCATGGGATGAGTACTATTCGCTCACACTGCATCTGCACAACTTAGCGGCGGAAGCGGCTTATTTATCAGGCAATCTTGATGTGATGGAGCGATATGCACTAGTGATTCAGCAACAAGCTCAAACCCTGACGGATACTGTCAAGATTGCCGAGGTCAAACTAGAAGCTTACACGAACCAAGGTCAATTTATTTTCGCCATTGAGATGGCATTAGATTTACTGAATCAGTTAGGCATTCATCTACCGAAACAGCCTGTACCCGAAGAAATTCCAGCAGCATTTCAAGTGATCGCACTGCAACTAAATGGGCGATCGGCGGCTGAGTTACTCCATCTCCCGCCAATGACTGATCCAACGGTTTTGGCTGCTATGCGGATTTTAGTTAAGGTTGGGGTTGCTGCTTACGCTTGCAATCCAGTATTGTTTCCGCTGGTGGCTTTGAAAAAAGTAGAACTATCACTCCAGTATGGTAATGCCAATACTTCTGTGATTGGTTATGTTTATTATGGGCTGTTGCTATGTGCCGTACTCGAAGATTTTTCTACAGGTTATGAGTTTGGACAACTAGCACTCAACCTCTGCGAACAATTGCATGAAAAAGAGTTTTACGGACGTACCCTAGTCCTGGTCTATTTTTACATTACATTCTGCACACATCATACTCAAGAAACTCTAGCGCCCTTGCAGCAAGCCTACAGCTGTGGTTTAGAAGTTGGCGACTTAGTATTTGCAGGCTTTGGTGGGTTTACTTATTGCTTACATTCATATTTGACTGGACAGCCTTTAAATGAACTGATGAAAACCATTAATACATACAGTCACGGTATCCAGCAAATTGGTCAGCAAACAGCTTTGAACTTTATAAAATCCTATCAACAAACAGTTCTAAATTTACTGGGACAGGTAAACAATCCCATTGTCTTGACTGGCGCAGTAATGGACGAAGCCGTTATGTTGGAAACGCTGCATCAAAGTGGCGATCAATCAGGACTGTGGTTTTTGTTAACTAACAAAGTTGGTTTGTGTTTCTTGTTTGGGGAATATTCCCAGACTTTAGACGTAGCACAACAGGCTAAACAATACTTGGGAAGTGGCGCTGGTACATTAAATGTACCTCTGTTGTATTTTTATGAATCATTGGCACTGTTGGCAACATCAGGTGATGCAGAAATCATTGCAGCCAATCAGGAAATGCTTCAGAAAAGGGCGCTGGCTGCACCAATGAATTTTCAACACAAGTATGACCTAATTAAAGCCGAACAGCATCGAGTTTTAGATCAAAAACTGGAGGCAATGGAATTATACGATCGCGCTATTGTTGGCGCGAAAGCAAATGGCTATATTCAAGAAGAAGCCCTCGCTAATGAGTTGGCGGCGAAGTTTTATCTTGAGTGGGGTAAAGAAACAGTCGCTCAAGCATATATGCAGCAAGCATACTACTGCTATGCTCATTGGGGTGCAAAAGCCAAAACAGATGATTTAGAAAAGAAATATCCCCAGATTCTGCAACACATTCTCCAACAGCGAAGACTTAACTTGAATCTGCAAGAAACCATCAGCAACGCTACTATTGTTACCTACACCAGTCAAACTTCTACTTCTCATAGCACCAGCTTTTCTCACAATCTGGACTTCGGCGCTATTTTAAAAGCTTCAAGGGCGTTATTGAGTGCAATTCAATTGGAGGAGTTGATTACAAATTTAATGCAAGTGCTATTACAAAATTCCGGGGCGCAGAAAATAGCACTTGTCTTACCAGATCAGACCAATTGGGTTGTAGTATCTGTGACTACTATCGAGGATTTGGAACAGTCGGTCTTTTCACCCCATCCGCTTGATAGTAGTCATGATGTCCCTATTAAAATGATTTATGCAGTGAAACACACCTTGCAACCAATCATTATTCACAACATCACAAAAGAAACTACCTGGTTAGCAGATAGTTACATCCAGCAATATTTACCCAAGAGTGTTGTTTGTACTCCCATTGTCAATCAAGGTCAACTAATTGGGCTGTTGTATTTAGAAAATAGTTTAACAAGCGAAGTCTTTACTAGCGATCGCCTCGAAATTCTGGAATTAATATGCGCTCAAGCGGCGATTTCTCTAGAAAATGCCCGTCTGTATCGAGATGCTCAAAACTATGCTCAACAGTTAGAAGCATCTTTGGCGCAACAGCAAGCCAGCCAAGTTCAGTTCCGCAATCTCGCAGATAATATTCCTGGTGTAGTTTATCAGTTTCGGCTTGCGCCTGATGGGGCAATTTCTGTGCCTTATATTAGCTCTGGTTGTTATGAACTGTATGGGGTAGATCCAGAAGATGTTATGACAGGTAGACAAGCCCTACATACTCTACACCATCCAGAAGATGACCCAGTTGTTGCCCAAGCAATTGCTGAATCTGCCCAAAATATGACTCCGTTTGAGCAAGAATGGCGAATTCTCTTGCCTTCTGGCACTGTAAAATGGATTCAATCTAAAGCCCGACCGGAACTGCAAGCAGATGGTGCAATTATCTGGGATGGGGTAGTGATTGATGTCAGCGATGTTTACGACGAGCTACGCTTACGCAAACTTGCTGAAATCGCACTCAAACAAAAATCTCAAGAATTAGAACAAGCACTCTCTAATTTGCAACAAGCTCAATTACAAATGGTACAAAATGAAAAAATGTCTGCGTTGGGTAATTTAGTAGCAGGGGTAGCCCATGAAATGAATAACCCTCTGGGTTTTATTGTTGCCAGCCTCAAACAAGTTAAACCAACCCTTGCAGATATATTTGCACACTTAAAGTTATATCAAGATATTTTTCCTGAAGCTCATACAGAAATTCTTGACCATGCCGCAGAAATAGACTTGGAATATACTTTAGAAGACTTACCCAAGGTAATTGAGGCGATGGTAATAGCCTGCGAAAGATTAAAGAATATTAGCACTAGTCTTCGCACCTTCTCCCGTGCCGATAAAGATTACAAAGTGCCATTTAATATTCATCAAGGTATCGATAGCACAATTTTAATTCTCAAGCATCGCCTGAAAGCTAACGAACAACGTCCAGCCATAGAAGTAATTACAAATTACGGTGAAATACCGCCAATAGATTGTTTTCCTGGACAATTAAATCAGGTATTTATGAATATTTTAGCGAATGCAATTGATGCTTTAGATGATTCTAATGGCGGGCGTAAATTTGCAGAAATCCAGTTAAATCCAAATACAATTACTATTAAAACTTTTATAGAAAACCGCCAGCTAAAAATATCAATTACCGATAATGGTAAAGGAATGACCGCAGAAATTAAATACAAGATTTTTGACCATTTATTTACTACCAAAGAAGTAGGTAAAGGTACGGGATTAGGATTAGCGATCGCCAGACAAATTATCGAAGAAAAACATGGCGGTAAAATCACCGTTAATTCTGTTGTGGGTGAAGGAACTGAATTTATAATTTATCTACCAATAGCCTAATACCGTTTCACTTTAAGTTTGGTACAAATAGACCGTAGGGGAGCCAGCACGTTGGGGAGACACTGCGTTGCGGAGGTTCCCTCCGTTGTAGCAAGGGTCGGCGGGTTGCCCGAATTGTAGCGACTGGCGTGGGCAGAGGAGCGGAGGAGAAATTATTCGTATCATTTATTTAGTGAAATGGTATGAGCATTTTTACTTTTGCCTTGTTCTGTCAAGCTCACGCTGGAATTTCAATCACAAATTCTGTACCTTGTCCTAAAACAGAGTGGCTACTTAACTTACCACTGTGTGTTTCTTCAACAATTTGTCGAGCAATTGCTAATCCTAATCCTGTACCTTTACCTACTTCTTTAGTGGTAAATAAATGGTCAAATATTTTTTCTTTAACTGATTCTTGCATCCCTTTACCATTATCAGAAATTGATATTTTGACGGATTTATCTAAGAGCAATGTTGTAATTTTAATTTGGTTGGGATGAGCTTTTATTTCTGTAAAGATTCTACCTATACTTGCTTCTTCTAAAGCATCAATTGCATTAGCAATAATATTCATAAATACCTGATTTAACTGTCCAGGAAAACATTCTATTTGAGGTAAATCTCCGTATTCGGTGATGACTTCTATGGCTGGACGTTGTTCATTTGCTTTCAGGCGATGTTTGAGAATTAAGATTGTACTATCAATACCATGATGAAGATTACAATGGACTTTGTAATCTTTATCAGCACGGGAAAAAGTACGCAGGCTTGTGCTAATATTTTTCAGGCGATCGCCAGCTATCATCATTGCATCTATCGTTTTTGGTAAGTCTTCTAAAAGATAAATTAAGTCAATTTCTTCGGCATGGTCTTGAATTTCATCACTGGGATTTTCTAGATTTGATTGATAAAGTTTTAAGTGTTCAATGATATCCTCCAAATTTGGTTTAGTTTGTTTGAGAGTTGCCGAAATAAAACCCAAAGGATTATTCATTTCATGAGCTACACCCGCAACTAAATTACCCAACGCAGACATTTTTTCACTTTGAATGATTTGCAATTGTGCTGTTTGTAAATCTTGGAGAGCTTGTTGCAAGTCTAGGGATTTTTGCTTTAACGCTAGTTCAACTTGTTTGCGCTCATTAATATCTCGCATCACCACTACCGCACCAACTTTGTTACCCCAAGCATCAAAGATTGCTTGACCACTGGCTAACAAAATTCTCTTTGTACCCTTTTTGGGAGCAATTACCATCTCGACGTTTTCAATTTTTTCCCCTTGCAAGGCACGAAATAAAGGAATTTCTGTGGTTAATAAAGGTGTTTGACCATCAGGCTGATAAAGGTCAAAATGTTCTGCCCATTGTTCAGGAGGTAATAATGCTATTGGTAAGCCATGAAATTCATAAGTGGCTTTGTTAAATAAGGTCAATTTGCCATTAGCATCACAAACAACAATGCCATCTGTAATATTGTCAATGATGACATTTAAAAATTCTCGTTCTTGAGCCAGAGATGCTTCAGTTTGTTGTAATTGTGCCAGGGAAATTTGTAAGGAATGGGATTTTTCTTGTTCTCGCTCATAAAGTCGGGCATTTGCTAGAGAAATCGCCGCTTGCGTGCAGAGTAAATTCAACAGTTCGATGCGATCGCTAGTGAAGGCTCCTGTTGCTAAATTATTCTCTAGGTATAAAATACCCAGCAATTTACCTTGATGCAAAATTGGACTACACAAGATACTCTTGGGCTGTTGTCGGACAATATATGGGTCGTTGGCTAAGGTATAATCTGCTGCTGCATCTCGTAGCACAACAGTTTGGTGGCTATGCTTGACTTTATAAATTAACTTGTGGGGAATTTCTTGACTGTCTTCAACTGGAATCTTCTGCAATACAACTGGCGGTTTTCCTTCTGTCATCAAGCCTTTGATGAACAGGCCCTCATCTCGCAACAACATTAAGACACATTTATCAGCCCCAGAATTTTTCACAACAATCGCCAGCAATGTTGACAGCAGTTTTCCTAGTTCCATTTCACCAGTTAGAGTTTGATAAGCTGTGAGAATCGCTTTTAAATCGAGGGTATCGGAGATATTGTTGCTAGAAGTGGGGGAACTGGTAGATGTGAAAATTCCTGAAGCCAGGATAGTTTCGTTAGTTGTAATCGCCGCACGAGTTGATTGTAATATCGGTGCAAGTAATTGAGGATAGTGTTTTTCTAAGTCGGCAATTTTGGCTTTTGCACCCCAATGGGCATAAGCATAGTAGCCTTGAATCATGTATTCCTCGGCTATGCGCTGTTTATCCCATTGCAGATAAAACTTGGCTGCTAATTCTTGGGCGAGGGCTTCTTCGTTGATAAATTGATGGTCTTTAGCCAGATTTATCGCTTGGTCATAACACTCACTGGCGGCAAATTTTTCACCCAAAACTCGATGACGTTCAGCCTCGACTAAATACCATTTATGCAAGTGGTTCATCGGCGCATAACACGCCCATTGGTGCAGAACTGTTTGGTGGCTGGCTGCAACCGCCAGCAGTTCGGCTTGTTCTGGTTCTGGCTGGTTCGGCACAAGTCCTAGATAAGTTAGCGCCGCATAAAAATGGAAAATCGGCACAAAAATCGATCCTGATACTGCCATTAAACAGGGCTTGGCTTGGTCAATATAGTTGCGTGCATTTGTATAATTAGCAAAATAGCAAGCAAGTAGCAGTTTGTAGATATAAGCTTGAGCGATCGCAATCAAGTCATTATCCTGCTGGTGCTTAGTCAGCATCAATGTTTCATTGTAGGTATTACCAATCAAGTAATCTGGTTGGCTGACTGGTTCTATTAAGTTTTCTGCCGCCTGTTTACCCAAATTCAAATATACTTGAGCCGAATATTGTTTTACCTGAGCCAATGCCAGACTATAATCAGCCATAGCTTTAACAAAACTATGCAGTTCTTCACCAGTGAAAAATCTGCCATCACTGTGACCACCCAAAGCAAAACCAGCATGTAAAAAATCTCCGGTTTCGATGCCAGTTTGGTAGGCGGTTAACAGCAATGGAATTGTGGCATCTAATCGCGCTTGGTAATGTTGAATAAAGCAGCCAAACAAAGAAAGAACAACGGATTTATGTTTTTGAATATGAAATTTTTCTAGTAAGTTGATAGCTAACTGACCAAAGGCATAGCCTGTGACTGCATCTTCTAAGAATGCACACAACACCATCCCGTGAATGCCATATCCTGTTGTAGATGCCACCGTATTACCTGATTGCAGAGATAAACTCACCATCATTGAACTTAACCAGGGTAATAAACCTGGCATTCCTTGGATGATAGGTGAAAACAGCATTCCCAACACTTCGATTGCGGCTTCTGTGGTGGGATCTGTCATTAATGGCAGATTGATCAAGTCGGCAATGTTTCTGCCTGCAAGTTGAGTATTTAGGTTTTGGAGGATTTGGCCAGTCAAGGCTGGATCAGGTGTTTGTGGCAGTTCAACCCCCAATTGAGCTAATGCTGTTCTGCCAACTGCGATCGCCTCCAACACATTACATTGTAAAACTTGGGCGGCAATTTGAATTTCATAAATTTTCACTTTATCTAAAATTGTGTGCGCCGATAGCAATACTATGGTTGCTATCTGTTCCATACTGGCAAAGTCACTATTCAAATAACTTGCTTCAGCCGCGGCAATATGGAGATGCAACGCCAATTCATACTGCTGAATCCAACAATGTTCCGATAATAGTTCTAGTCCAGTTTGGATATATATTCTGGCTGCGGAATATGCTGTGGAATTTCTCGCCTTAGTGCCAGCTTTTAAGTTAAGTTGTGCTAATTTTTCCTGTGCTTTTGGTTCAGTAATTAACTGAATGCCTTTATTCAAATGTCCGACAATATCAAATATTTTTTCCTCTTTTTCGGTTTCAGATAGATTTTGTTGGAGTAATTGTCCGATTTGCAAATGAGTTGCTTGTTTTCGCTCTTGGGGAATCAGCGAATAGGCGGCTTGTTGTACTCTGTCATGTAAAAATTTATATTTTGCTAATTGTTTAGTAGTATTACCTGGTTCTAGGGTCAAGCGATCGCCTTCAATTCCCTGATAAAATTTATAAACTTCACTAATTGGTAAAATTAATCCTTCTTGCAACGCTTTCCACAAATCAGCAGCAGTTTCTATCTCTGACTGCTGAGAAACAATTGCCAAAGTTGCTAAATCAAAAGAGTTGCCAATACAAGCCGCTAACTGTAAGATATTTTGTGTAGATTGTGGCATTTTTTGTAATTGCCATGCCATAAAATCTACAACATCATCTGTAAGTGCCAGTTGATTGACTTGAGTAATATCACATTGCCAACAACCCAAGGCAAAATCAAATTGAATAAGATTTTCTTGATGTAATGATTTCAGAAATTGGTTAGCAAAAAATGGATTACCCTGAGTTTTTTGATAGATTAATACAGAAAGATTCCATACCAAATTTTCTGCACATTTCAGAGTGTTGGCTACTAACTGATTTAGTTGTAATTGATTTAGCGGTGCTAAAGTAATAGTATTAATTGTGGCTTGTGTTTTTTGAATTTCATTCAAAGTCAACATTAACGGATCTGCTGGTTTGACTTCATTATTACGATACGCCCCAATTAAGAATAGATAACCTGTATCAGCCATTAAAAGCTGGACTAAGTTTAATGATGCTGAATCTGCCCATTGCAAATCATCTAAAAATATCACTAAGGGATGTTCAGTACAGGTAAATACTTGTGTAAACTTTTGAAATAATAAATTAAATCTATTTTGTGCTGCTGTGCCTGATAATTCTATAGCAAGTGGCTGTTGACCAATGATGATTTCTAATTCGGGAATAACTTCCATAATTACCCCGCCATTTTCACCCACAGCCGCTAAAATTTTATTTTTCCATTGTTGAATTTGTGTATCACTTTCAGTTAAGATTTGACCTATCAAATCACGGAATGCTTGGACAAAAGCAACCAAGGGAATATTCCGTTGAAATTGGTCGTATTTACCTTTGATAAAATAACCACGTTTTCTAACAATTGGTTTATGAACTTCATTAACAATTGCTGTTTTCCCAATTCCAGATAACCCAGTAACAAGCATCATTTCTGTTGCACCTTGGCTGACTCTCTCAAATGCTTGCAGTAGAGTTAATACTTCCGCTTCTCGTCCATACAGTTTATCAGGAATAATAAAGCGATCGCATATATCCCGTTGTCCAATTTCAAAATGTTCAATCGTACCTGTTTCTTGAAGTTGAGATAGACATTTTTCTAAATCATATTTTATTCCCAAAGCACTTTGATATCTGTCTTCAGCATTTTTCGCCATCAAATTCATCACAATATCAGAAATTACTGGCGGAATTTCTTCCCTATTCCCTATTCCGTGTTTCCTGTTCCCTAATACTGTAGGCATTTTTGCAATATGACAATGTACCAATTCCATCGCATCATTTGATTGAAAAGGTAATTCTCCAGTGAGTAATTCATAGAAAGTCACACCCAAAGAATAAAAATCAGTCCGGTAATCAATTGGGCGATTCATTCTTCCAGTTTGTTCTGGAGAAATGTAAGCAAGTGTCCCTTCTAAGACGTTAGGATTAACAATTGCTGGTGTTTCTCTCGGTAATAAAGAGGCGATGCTAAAATCAATTAATTTAACTTGTTTGGTTACAGGGTTAATTAAAATATTGCTGGGTTTAATATCTTTATGAATGATGCGCTCGTGATATAAAATATCTAAGGTTCTACACAGTGAAATTGCAATTTCTAAAAACTCCTCTAGAAATTCTTCCCTACTCTTAGCTTTCCATTCTGGAAGAGAAATTCCGCCAAAATCTTCCATTATTAACACATAGGCATTTTTATATGCTTCGAGGCTATAGGTTTGAATAATAAGAGGTGAGTTGAGATTTTTGGCAATGCTGTACTGATTGCAAAAAGATAAAAGTTCACTAAAACTAGGATAAGAGTTTTTTAGCAGTTTAATGACTACAGGTAAATTGTCAGTTTCTCGTACTGCTCGGTAAACTATAGTTCTGGAACCATCATAAATTTGTTCGCCGACTATATATCCGGGAATACTGACTGGAATACTAATCATAACTGCGTTCAGGCTGGAGAATTTCTAACTTTAGTATTCCCAAATTTCTCTAGAGGACTTCAAAAGCAAAAAAGTTGATCTGAATTGTTTTGAATAATGTGTGTATGGCAATAATTAGTCAGTATATTTAGTAACTTATTATTACAACAAGGCAAAAGTAAAAAGTGAGCTACTGCGTTGGGGAGGTTCCTTCCATTGTTGCAAGTGTCGGCGGTTTTCCCGACTTGTACCCCCAGGGGGAAGCAAGCTACGCGTAGCGTCTCCGATTAGGAGACGCTAGTGGCGTTAGACTCTGAAGGAGTCAAAAGGAAAAAGAAATAATAGTGATAACACAAGCCTTTTAGCAATTCCAGATGGTCTGTTTATTTACGCCGATCTGTCTAACTACAAACTTACCAAATAACTATACAATGGCGCTAGAACCATAGTTTATCGAGGATATTGAGAAACTGCTTAATTAAGCTTGAAACCCAATAAGTCAAATTAATCGACTTTAGTATTGCATCATTACTACTACGGGAAACCCAAACTTTAGTTAATCCTCATGTTTTAGAAGGAATCATCGCTCACATTTCCCCATAATAAACAGGAACGATGAACCGGGGTATTGACTACCGCACAGATTTTTATTCTTACAGAATACGGTGAAATACCACCAATAGATTATTTTGCTGGACAATTAAATCAGGTATTTATGAATATTTTAACGAATGCGATTGATGCTATAAATGATTTTAATAGCAGGTTTAAATTTGCAAAAATTAAGTTAAATCTAAATAAAGTTACTATTAAAAATTTTATAGAAAACTGCCAGCTAAAAATCTCAATTGCCGACCATGATAAAGGAATGAGCGAAGAAACTAAACACAAAATTTTTGACCATTTATTTACCACGAAATATGTAGGAAATGGTACAGGCTTAGGAATAGCGATCGCCCGACAAATTGTTGAATAAATCCACGCCGAAAAATTGAGTTGTAACTCGACTTTGGGTGTGGGAACAGAATTTGTGATTAAAATACCATTATAAATTTTTGCTCATATTTATAAAAAATTTAATAAACTGGGAAAACTAAAACTGTCAATCATCAGGATTTAGCCGTATGGTTAGCACAATACTCAGTATTCCTGGATATCACATCACTCAAGAACTCTACAACGGTTCTAGAACCCAGGTTTACCGAGGGTATCGACAAACTGACTCATTACCTGTAGTGATTAAACTGCTGAAAAATCCTTACCCCAGTTTTAGTGAACTGGTACAATTTCGCAACCAATATACCATTGCCAAAAATCTCAACTCTCCTTTAATTCTCCAAACTTATAGCTTGGAACCTTACCAAAATAGCTATGTGTTAGTGATGGAAGACTTTGGAGGGATTTCTCTTAAGGAATGGGGAATAGAGAATTGGAAGTCGGGAATGGGGGAAACCTTACAATCTCTACAGGAATTTTTAGAAATAGCGATCGCTTTATGCAACGCTTTAGAAATACTTTACCGCAATGCCTGCGACGGTCTACACCTAAGCATTATTCATAAAGATATTAAACCCAGCAATATTTTAATTAACCCCGAAACCAAACAAGTTAAATTAATTGACTTTAGTATTGCATCTTTACTACCACGAGAAACCCAAACCCTAGTTAATCCCAATGTTTTAGAAGGGACATTGGCTTATATTTCTCCAGAACAAACCGGGAGAATGAATCGGGGGATTGACTATCGGACTGACTTTTATTCTTTAGGGGTGACTTTTTATGAGTTACTCACAGGGGAATTACCCTTTAAATCAAATGATGCGATGGAGTTGGTACATTGTCATATTGCGAAAACACCTGCGGTATTGGGGAACAGAGAAGAAATTCCCCAGGTAATTTCTGATATCGTGATGAAATTGATGGCGAAAAATGCCGAAGACCGCTATCAGAGTGCATTGGGATTGAAATATGATTTAGGAAAATGTTTGGTTCAACTCCAAGAAAATGGCAAAATTGAGAGTTTCCCCATTGCCCAGAGAGATGTGTGCGATCGCTTCATCATTCCTGATAAACTGTATGGACGAGAAGCCGAAGTAGAAAAACTACTACAAGCATTTGAGCGTGTTAGCATTGGCGCATCTGAAATCATATTAGTTGCTGGCTTTTCGGGGATTGGGAAAACAGCAGTTGTCAACGAAGTACATAAACCGATTGTTAGACAACATGGTTATTTTATTAAAGGCAAATTTGATCAGTTTCATCGAAATCTTCCTTTTAGTGCATTTGTGCAAGCATTCCGAGATTTAATTGGTCAATTGTTAAGCGAAAGTGAGGCGCAAATCCAGCAATGGAAAAACAAGATATTAGATGCTGTTGGCGAAAATGGACAGGTAATTATTGATGTAATTCCCGAATTAGAACGGATTATTGGTAAGCAACCAACCATACCAGAATTATCAGGAACAACAGGCGAAAATAGATTTTATTTAATATTTCAAAAATTTACTAAGGTCTTTACCAGTGCAGCACATCCTTTAGTAATATTTCTAGATGATTTGCAATGGGCAGACTCAGCCTCATTAAAGTTAATGCAACTATTAATGACTGATACATTGCATCTTTTGTTAATTGGGGCTTATCGTGATCACGAAGTCACTCTTATACATCCATTAATGTTAATTTTGAGTGAAATTGCCAAAACACAAGCAACAATTAATACTATTAATTTATCACCACTAAGTCAAGAACAAGTTAATCTATTAGTTGCGGAAACACTTAGATGCCCAGAAAAGTTAGCTGGGAATCTTTCACAACTTGTATCTCAAAAAACTCAAGGTAATCCATTTTTTGCCATTCAATTTCTCAAAGCATTGCATCAAGATAAATTAATTAAATTTAATTTTAATTTAGGCTGCTGGGAATGCGACATTACACAAGTAAGTCAGCAAGCAGTGACAAATGATGTTGTGAATTTTATGGCATTTCAATTACAAAGGCTGCCTTTAGCAACTCAAAATGTATTACAGTTAGCAGCTTATATTGGTAATCAATTTGATTTGGCAACTTTAGCAATTGTTGCAGAAACATCAGAAATTGAGGTTGCGGCTGATTTATGGAGAGCCTTGCAGTCAGGGTTAATTTTACCAATTAATAACATTTATAAGTTTTATCAAAGAGATATTCATGATGAAGCAGTTCGAGAAGATGTCAATCATCAACCATTAGTCCAATACAGATTTTTACACGATCGCATCCAACAAGCGGCTTATTCATTAATTCCCGCAGCACTAAAACAAAAGACTCACTACCGCATCGGACAACTACTCTTACAAAAAATTTCTCCCACCGCCAGAGAAGAACGCATTTTTGAACTGGTTAATCAATTAAATCACGGCACCAGTTTGATTACTAAAGCAACAGAACGAGAGGAACTTGCACAACTGAACCTCACAGCTTGTCGTAAAGCGAAAGCCGCCACCGCTTATTCAGCAGCGCGGGAATATGCCACAGTGGGATTGTTACTATTGGGAGAAAAAGCTTGGCAACAACAGTATGAAATCACCATCGCCTTGCATGAATTAGCCGCAGAATTGGCAATGCTGTGCGGTGATTTTGCGGTGATGGAACAACTGATTAATCTTGTCATCGAGCAAGCACAATCCTTACCTGAACAGGTGAATGTTTACCGGATTAAAATTCAATCTCTAGTTTCCCAGAATAAATTTAGCGAAGCCATTGCAATCGCCCAAACAATTTTGCAACAGCTTGGCGTTACCTTTCCTGCAACACCCACACCAGCAGATATTCAACAAGAAATTCAGGCGATCGGGGAACTGATAGGCGACAGAAACATTGCAGATTTAGTTCATCTCAGCCTGATGACGGATACCACAAAAATAGCAATTTTGCAAATTGCTGGCAGCATCATGTCTGTAGCTTATCTTTCTGGCTCTCCCTTGTTTCCCTTACTGATTTCTTTATCAGTCAGAACATCCATTCAGTATGGCAACACGCCAGCTACAGGCTATATCTATTGCTCCTATAGTGTGCTGCTGTGCAATTTTTTGCAAGATGTGGATACAGCAACAGAGTTTGGTCAATTAGCACTCCAAGTTGTCGCAAAACTAGATGCTAAAGCGGCTAAACCGCAAGTATGTCTCCTCCTGGGACTATACATTCGCCAACGCAAATCTCACATCAAAGAAACCCTCCCACTCTTGCAAGAAGGGTATAGCATTGGGCTAGAAGTCGGCGATCTAGAGTTTGCTGGACACAACGCCCACAATTTTTGCTTTTATGCTTTTTGTTGCGGTCAGTCTCTAATGACATTAGAACAAGAGACTCGCGCTTACTGCAACGGGTTAATGCAGCTTAACCAATTAACCACAGCCAATTATTGCCGCATATATTGGCAAGCTGTGTTAAATTTGCTGAGTTTGACAGAGAAACCCACCATTTTATCTGGGGAAGCTTTACAAGAAAATGAATTTGTTTCCCTACTGCAATCCGCCAATGATGGGTATGGGTTGTACATTTTCTCTTTGTATAAGCTGATGCTTTGTTTCTTGTTTGCAGAACTAGAAGCAGCCGAAAATTATGCAATTCAAGTCAGGCGCTATTTTATGGCTGGTGCAGGATTAGTCAGTGAACCTGCTTTTTATTTCTATGATTCTCTCCTGGCTTTGGCAAAGTTGCATCAACACCCAGATGAGACATCAGAAGTTTTACAGCGTGTAGCTGAAAACCAAAGCAAACTTCAGCATTGGGCGCACTATGCCCCAATGAATCACCAGCATAAAATTGATTTGGTGGAAGCAGAAAAATATCGGGTTTTAGGCAAATTCTATGAAGCAGGAGATTTTTATGATCGCGCCATCTCTGGAGCCAAAAAAAACGCATACATCCAAGAAGAAGCTTTAGCTAACGAACTTGCAGCTAAGTTTTACCTCAACTGGGGCAAAGAGAAAATTGCCGCAGGTTATATGCAGGAAGCCTACTACTGTTATGCTCATTGGGGAGCAAAAGCGAAAGTTAATCACCTAGAAAAAACTTATCCTCAATTACTCCAACCAATACTGCAACAACAACGCATCAATCTTAATCCCTTAGAAACTATAGCTTTTCGTGGGACTGTTTCACCGACTCACACGTCTACTAGCGACAGCACTAATTATTCAGAGATTCTCGATTTTACCTCTTTTCTCAAAGCGGCTCAAGCAATTTCTAGTTCTTTAAAATTAGACGAACTCATTGCTAATCTAATCCAGATTATTATCGAAAACTCTGGGGCAAAAAAAGCTATATTGCTGCTGTCTCAAAATCAGACTTGGCAAGTTCAAGCAATTGGTTTAATGGAGCAGGGAAAATTACACACTATTCTGGAGCCGCAATTAATTGATACTTGCCCAGATATCCCCAAAAAAATGATCAATTATGTCATAAACACCCAAGAAACACTGGTTATAGACAATTGCCAAACAGATATACCAGGGGTAATTGGGGAATATATGCTGCAACATCAACCCCCAAGTGTACTTTGCACACCGATAGTTAATCAAGGATATTTGGTAGGTATACTCTACCTAGAAAATAAGTTAACTTCCGGGGTATTTACTCGCGATCGCCTCAATATAATTCATCTTTTGTCTTCTCAAGCCGCCATCTCCTTAGAAAATGCCCGACTTTACCAACAAGCCGGACAAGCATTACAAGATTTACAACAAGCCCAATTACAAATTGTCCAAAGTGAGAAAATGTCTGCATTGGGTAATTTAGTTGCTGGGGTTGCCCATGAAATGAATAATCCCTTGGGCTTTATTTCTGCTAGTCTCAAACAGGCTAAACCAACGCTGGCTGATATTGTTGAACACTTAAAACTCTATCAAGAAACTTTACCCTTACCCAGTGATGAAATTCTCCATCATGCTGAAGAAATTGATTTAGATTATAGCTTAGAAGATTTACCCAAAGTCATTGATGCAATGATGATAGCGTGCGATCGCCTGAAAAATATTAGCACCAGTCTCCGTACTTTTTCCCGTGCTGATAAAGATTATAAAGTACCATTCAAAATCCACGAAGGCATCGACAGCACAATTTTAATTCTCAAACATCGCCTCAAAGCCAATGAACAACGTCCGGCGATTGAAGTGATTACTGATTATGATAACCTACCGCAGCTTGAGTGTTTTCCTGGACAACTAAATCAAGTTTTTATGAATATTCTAGCTAATGCTATTGACGCTTTAGAAGAATCTAATAACCAACGCAGTTATGCCGAAATTCAAGCTAATATTAATCGGATCATCATTAAGACCTCATTAGAAAATCAACATATAAAAATATCAATTGCCGATAATGGTAATGGGATGCCGGAAGATGTAAAAAAACAGATATTTAACCATTTATTTACAACTAAAGCGGTGGGGAAAGGTACAGGATTAGGATTAGCGATCGCCAGACAAATTATCGTTGAAAAACACGGCGGTTCCATCCAATGCAAATCCTCTCCGGGAGAAGGTACAGAATTTGTCATCTTAATTCCCCTACGATAATCAATAAGAGGAAAATTTATGAATAATGCAGTGCTTGAACAAGAAATTGCTTTGCTGCGTCAAAAAAATGCTGAGTTGCAGCAACAGTTAGCACAATCTACAAGTGAATATAGCAAACGAATCATTCAATTAGAACAGGAATTGCAAGCAACTCAACAACTCTTACAAAGTAATTACCAAACAGAACTCGCCCTCAAAACTTCTGAAGCAGAATTACTCACATTGTTTAATGCAATCCAAGATGTAATTATCGTTGTTGATTCCGAGGGAAGATATCTAAAAATTGCTCCTAGTTGTGCGCCTTCACTATACAAACCGCCTACAGAACTTATAGGTAAAACCACCCATGAAGTTTTACCCACCGACCTTGCTGACTATTTTGTGGAATGTATTCAAAAGGTACTTAAAACTCAGAAAACTGCCAAAATCGAATATAGCTTGCCCATTGGCGATCAAGAGATTTGGTTTGAGGGTAATGTTTCTGTCATGGATGAGAACAAGGTAGTTTGGGTAGCGAGAGATATTAGCGATCGCAAACAGGTAGAAGCAGCTTTACGTCAACAAGAAGTTCAATATCGTAGTATTTTCGAGACTGTTAGTGATGGCATCAGTGTTGTTGATTTAAATAGTGGTAAGATTGTTGCTGCCAATCCGGCTTTTTGTCAGATGCACGGCTACTCTCAAGCAGAATTATTTCAATTAAGTCCTCCAGATTTTATCCATCCAGATTCTTTGCATAAATTTGGAGAATTTATCAATTCCATCAAGATGGGTGATGAATTTCACACTCAAGGTGTAGACATTCGCAAAGATGGTACTTACTTTGATATCGAAGTCACAGGCAAACTCTTAAACTACAATGGCAAACCCTATGCACTTTCGGTAGTGCGCGATATTAGCCAGCGTAAACAAGTAGAACAAGAACAACGCAGATTACTAGCGATTCTCGAAGCAACCACAGATATTATTGGTATAGCTGATGTGAATGGAAATAATCGCTATCTTAACCAAGCAGGTCAGAAGATTTTAGGCATTTCTCCCTCAGAAACCGATAAGTTTCATATCAGCGAGCTTGTAGAACCCTCAATGTTAGAAACATTGCAGACACAGAGCCTACCTACTTTACTTGAGAAGGGTGTCTGGTCTGGAGAATCTAGATTACGCAGTCGTAGTGGAGAAGAATTTCCAGTTTCTCAGGTGATGATTGCCCATAAAAATGAACAGGGAGAAATAGAATTTTTATCAATGATCGCTCGTGATATCCGCGATCGCCAACAAATCGAAGCTCAACTTCGACAACAAGCAAAAGATTTAGCCCAAACTCTAGAAGAACTGCAACGTACCCAAGCACAAATGATTCAAGCTGAAAAAATGTCAAGTTTAGGTCAACTAGTTGCAGGAGTTGCTCATGAAATCAACAACCCTGTCAATTTTATTCATGGTAATCTCACTCACCTGGAAGAACATACCCAAGATTTATTGCAGGTAATTAACTTATGTCAACCTATGAACCTGCCAGAATTTCAAAATTTGTCGGAGGAAATTGACTTAGATTACATTCAGCAAGATTTACCTAAAATCTTGCATTCTATGAAAATAGGGACTCAACGCATCCGCCAAATTGTGTTATCACTGCGTACCTTCTCACGTATGGATGAAGCTGAATTTAAAGAAGTAGATATTCACGAAGGTATAGATAGTACTTTAATGATTTTGCAACATCGTCTCAAAGAAAAACCCGAATTTCCCGAAATTCAAGTCATTAGAGACTATGCTTCTTTACCTTTGGTAGAATGCTACGCCGGACAACTCAATCAGGTATTGATGAATATTCTCACCAATGCCATTGATGCTTTAGAAATGGGAATGGGGAAAGATGAACCACCAACAATTACGATTCGGACTTCTGTGATTAATGCTGGTTGGGTAAAAATTGCGATCACTGACAACGGGATGGGAATGTCAGAACAAATTAAAACACAAATTTTCAATCCCTTCTTTACCACCAAGCCTGTTGGTAAGGGAACAGGTATGGGAATGTCCATCAGTTATCAAATCATTACTGAAAAACATGGTGGCAAGTTGGAGTGTTACTCCCAACCAGGACAAGGAACGGAGTTTGTCATTAACATTCCCATTCGGCAGTGATTAGTCTTTCAGCGGATAACAAACAACGACTTAATTAATTTTTTGTATCAAAAATAACTATATTATTTGGCGATTTGTGGACACATCAATTTAAAAATCAATCGAATTGCTATTTATGAGCTAAAGTCTCCCGCCTTTGTAGCAAACTGGTTATAATTATTTTCCGTCTCTCTCAAAACTTAACATTATATCTTCACAGTATTTATATGGGGCGCTATCGTTCTAAATCTGACCTGCCCACAAAAATCTGCCCGGTATGTCAACGTCCCTTCGCTTGGCGAAAGAAGTGGCAAGATTGCTGGGATGAGGTGAAATACTGCTCAGAACGTTGCCGCCGTCGCCGTTCTGACGCGAAAACAGACTAAGGGGTGAAATATGAAGTATGAACTATGAAGTATGAAGTGTAAAATCAACTTGAATTCAGACGCAAATAGCGCAAACAATTATAGATGCAGGTAAAGGTGCAACCCAAATTAATTATTCATGGAGGAGCAGGTAGTTCTCTCCACGGCAAAGGAGGATTAGAGGCAGTACGCCGATCGCTCCATGCAGTTATCGAAGAAGTTTATGCTTTGTTATTAGCAGGGGCAAACGCTTCCGCAGCAGTGCTGCGGGGTTGCCAACTGTTGGAAGATGACCCCAGATTTAATGCTGGTACTGGTTCGGTACTGCAATCTGATGGTCAAATTCGTATGAGTGCGGCCTTAATGGATGGCATCTCAGGGCGTTTTAGTGGTGTGATTAATGTCTCGCGGGTAAAAAATCCGATTGAATTAGCATATTTCTTACAAAATTCCCCTGACCGCGTATTATCAGATTATGGTTCAGCTGAATTAGCGCGAGAGTTACAAGTACCCAGCTACAATGCTTTAACTGATTTGCGATTACAAGAGTGGATTCAGGAACGTCAAGATAATTTTAAAAGCACAATGGCTGGGGTAGTAGCCGAGCCAGAATTATTAGAAACCACCAGCAATGCTGGACGTGGCACGATTGGCGTAGTAGCTTTAGATGCTCATGGTGGCATCGCCGCAGGTACATCCACTGGCGGTAAAGGCTTTGAGAGGATTGGTCGGGTAAGTGATTCGGCAATGCCAGCTGGTAATTACGCCACTAGTTATGCGGCTGTTAGCTGTACTGGAATTGGTGAAGATATTATCGATGAGTGTTTAGCACCAAGGATTGTCGTGCGGGTTACTGATGGGATGACTCTCAAAGATGCTATACAACGCTCGTTTACTGAAGCCCACGAACATCAAAGAGATTTAGGTGCGATCGCCCTAGATGCCAGTGGGGCGATCGCTTGGGGTAAAACTAGCCAAGTCTTACTCGCCGCCTATCACGACGGTGAAAAAGTTGGCGACACTTTAGAAATGGCTGTTGGTACGCAGGTCGGCTGTATATCCTAGTGCTGAGTGCTGAGTGTAAAGTGCTGAGTATCAATCCGTTTGCTGAATGTCTAAACATATCTGAACTACATATGTAAAACTTACTCAGAACTCAGAACTCAGCACTTTTCCTCCGCCATCCTTGCTTGACTACCTGACGACTACGGGCAATGACTAAACTATCGTTAGGCACATCTTCGGTGACTGTGGAACCTGCTGCCACATAGACATCATCACCTAAATTAACTGGTGCTACTAACACACTATTAGAACCAGTTTTGGTGCGATCGCCAATTTTAGTCCGGTGTTTTTTTACACCATCATAATTGGCAGTAATTGTGCCTGCTCCAATGTTTACCTGAGTCCCCGCTGTGGCATCACCCAAATAAGATAGATGGGCTACGTTGGTTTTATCACCTAACTGAGTATTTTTTAACTCCACAAAATTTCCGATACGGCAATTCCTTCCTACTTCAGTATGACCACGTAAATGCGCGTAAGGGCCAATCCGAGTTCCAGCTTGCACAATACTATCTGTAACTACAGAATATTGCACTGTAACGTTTTCGCCCAATTGGCTATTTTCAATCAAACTTCCTGGCCCGATGCGGCTACCAGTTTTAATAATGGTATTTCCCCGTAGGTGAGTTTGCGGCTCGATAATTACATCCGGTTGTAACTCTACAGTGTCGTCAATTGTAATGCTATGGGGATCGATGAGGGTGACACCTGCAAGCATCCATTTTTCTTTGATGCGCCTTTGCAAAATTTCGTAGGCTGTGGCTAATTGTAGGCGATCGTTAATGCCTAAAATTTCTTGATAATCTGCTACATCCACAGCCATCACTTTTCCAACTTGGGTGACAGCATCTGTAAGGTAATATTCTTTTTGGGCATTGTTAGCTTCTAAATGTGGTAAGACTTTGGCTAAGTCCGGCCAACGAAAGCAATAAATCCCGGCGTTAATCTGCCGATTTTCTCTTTGAGCAGGAGTACAATCTTTATCTTCAACCATTTGTTGGACTATATTTGCACCATCGCAGAAAACTCGCCCATAGCCTTTGGGGTCAGATAACTGAGCAGTCAGAATGGTTGCAGCGTTTTGATTTTGTTGGTGAGTAAGCAATAACTGTTTCAGGGTTTCGGTGCGTAACAGTGGTACATCACCATTCAGCACTAATAAATCTCCAGTGTAGCCCTCAAGATAAGGCAGTAATTGCTGGATGGCGTGACCTGTTCCCAGTTGCACTGTCTGTTCTACAAACTCTAAGTTGAAGCTTGATTGTATGGCTGCTTTTACTTCTTGGGCTTGATACCCGACAATCACCATTCGTCTTGAGGGTGAAAGCGGTTCTACGCTGTCTAAAACTTTTTCTACTAGCGATCGCCCACCCAAAGAATGTAAAACTTTGGGTAAGCTGGATTTCATCCTTGTGCCGCGTCCCGCCGCTAGAATTGCTACAACTACCATAATCAAAAGTATGAAGTATCTTCGCCCGTGAAGTTCCCAAAAGGTAGTATAGCAGGAGGCAGAAGACAGGAGGTGAGACCGTGTGTCTTGAGCATTGGCAGAGCCGCCCAACGAGTGACCGAATTTTAGATTTTAAATTTTGGATGAAGATTCAAAATTCAAAAAGGTGACAGGTTCGCCTGACTTTAGGCATGGGGTCAATCTAAAATCTAAAATCTAAAATCCAAAATCGTGTGGCTGTACCCAAAGAGAAAACATTACTTCAAGTTGTAAGTATGAATAAAATCAGTAAATCGCTGCATTAGTTCAGGATTTCGCCACCCTGCTTGAGTTTCTTCCCACATCACAGATAAAGCTTCTGCTGGGCTGAAAGCTCTTTTATAAGGCCGCTCGCTAGTCAGCGCATCATAAATATCAATTAATTGGAAAACTTGCGCTAAAAACGGAATTTCATTACCCTTCAGTCCATCAGGATAGCCTGAACCATTCCAGCGCTCGTGGTGATGGCGAATAATGGGAATTACACCCCGCATACTACGTAAGGGCTGGCAAATTTTTTCCCCAATTAAAACATGCTGCTGCATCATCTCCCAATCTTCCAAGGTAAGTTGCTCATTTTTGAGTAGCACTGCATCTGGAATGCCAACTTTACCAATGTCGTGAAGATAACCACCCCACATCAAGTCTCGCAGTTGAGAGCGAGAAAGATTCAGGTATTCTCCAAAATTTTGTCCTAGTGTGACTAACCGTTCACAGTGATCTCCCGTATTCGGATCTCGACTTTCAATCGCTCTTGCAATGGAAAATAACACTTGTTCTGCGTGGTCTAAGTCTTCGTTTAATCGCTTTTGCCTGACTAAGGACTTCACACGCGCTGCTAGTTCTACACGATCAAAGGGTTTGGTCAGAAAATCATCGGCTCCAACTTCTATTCCGCGAATGCGCGATCGCCTATCATTTAATGCTGTAATAAAAATTACTGGAATTAACCTCGTATGTTCATCCTGCTTGAGTAAGTGACATACCTCAAACCCATCCATACCAGGCATCATCACATCTAGCAAAATTAAATCTGGGTGTTTTTGTGTAACCAACACCACAGCAGCCGCACCACTGTCTGCTTCAATCACTTCATAACCTTCCATTGCCAACAATGCAGCAGCTGTCATCCGACTAGCAGCATGGTCGTCAACTACTAAAATTTTTGGTGCTTCAGTATCAAAGAAGCAATTCACTTTGGAGCCTTTGACTTGTAGAGTTCTAGATAATAATGAATTGTAGCCAGAATTAATCTCTGATTTACCCCAAGAAGACCCGGCTTTTCCCTCTTCAATCATTACTTCCTGCTGGGATAAGTTTAGTGGATAGTCCTCTAAGTCCCGCCATTCTAGCTCATTATTTGCATTTCCACTATGCACTTTCTTTTTGGGATTTGACCCACTCAGACTTTGTTGATTAGAGTTTGTGGAATTAGCACTCCAGTAAATCACAAAGGCACCCCATTCTTTTTAAATTAACAGTGTCTGTCTGCAAAAATCAAGTTTAGCTCTGCAACCATACTCCACTTTGCATTTTTACAAGCTTGCTGTCTTATTCTTAGCCTGCTTGTTTTTATCATGCCGAGGATATTTTTCTTTAAAAAAATATAATTTTACTAAGAGAAATTTGCCGCAAACATCCTAAATATCCATTCTAGTATCATAAATTCACCCAAATGTTAAATCAGGTTTTTTACGGATATTTTTAATCTTTCAGTATAGCAAGAGTGTTTTGTTCTTGATTATTTGGCTGAAAAATTATATTTTTATTTTGAGTTTTTATATAATTTTCAAAAAAAACTGTACTTATTGCCAAACTATTTTGACAATTATCATATTTGGTAGATATTTTATTTGATGTGAACTTTCCTAGTTTATACCTCGAAAACCAGAATAATTTTAAGATCATATTTCATTGCTCACTGTAGATTGGGATATCCATTAACTTACCATTTAGCGTTTAAATAGCTTAAGTTTTTATGAATCACTAGATGGAATTGAAACGTTTATATACATATTTTTAATTGTTACTTTGCCCATTGGGTATGATTTGAATTCTCAATATATTAGGACTTAAGCACTATATATTAGGACTCATGCACTGTACAAAATGGCTATTTTGTGCATAACGAAAATCTGTCATTTAAGATTATTGTCTAAAAGTGCTGGATCAATTGCGATCGCTGACTAATGGAGAGAAAAAGAAATCTCAATACCAAAAAATCTATCCGCATATTTCATTGCTGCTATCTGTACTTCCTTCCTATTAATGTCTGATGTGAATTAAACATACCCAAGCTATAACAAGGGTTTCAGGCTGTGGTTTAGTCAATATGTTTAACAATTTTGACGTATTTACACCTTTCCCGACTCTCAATCACATCAGCCTTTGAAAAAAAAGATTAAACATTAAGTCTATATTTATAGCAGAATTACCCAGTCTAAATTCCACTATGGGTAAGTTTTATAGCGCATATCTACAGGTTGATATCATGTCAGATTAATCAGTTATGGTTCGGGGTATGTGTAAAGAAACAGCAAAATTTTCTCCTCTGATCCTTCTGTGTTTTTCATCAGCAGTCTTTCACCGAACACGATATTATTCCTAGTTGGAAATCTAGTCTATGTGTTCCAGGAAATGGTGGGAAATATTTGCTTCAATTATAAGAGAAAATCTAGTGGTGTTTTCGCTGTATTTTGCCAACACAATTGTCAAACCAAGTCAGAATTAACTTCAATAGAGTCAGCTGTTTTGTTTTTCAGTAACCAACGTTTTCGCCAGCGGGAAGTAGGTTCTAATAAACAAGCTTGTTGTTCTTGTTGTCGTCGCATTATGATCACATCAGGCGGATCATTTAATTGTGGATCGCGGTAAGGAATTGCAGCACGAGTTAACAAATGTTCTTGTTCTTCTAGACAGAGGTGAGGAAGTGGTAAGTCCCTGAAACACTCTGTGCTTGGAGAATAAGCTGCAACTGTACCAGGCGATCGCCTTCCAACTGGCGGGGTAGAACCTATCTTTAATCCAGCCAATATCAGTGCTGTACGTACAGAAGCGGCACAAGAATAAGTTGCCAGTCGGCCTTGTTTACGTAAACAAACTGAGACTTGTTGAAGAAATTCCACAGTCCATAAGTGAGGACACTGAGGAGGTGAAAAGGGATCTAGAAAAATCGCATCTGCACTAAAACCAGATTTATTTACCTCTTGAATCGAGACTCTAGCATCACCAATGAGTAACTTTGCTTGCAGGCGTTCGGTTTTTACTTGCTGTTCAAAAGCGAGTTGAGTCAAAATTGGTGTGTATTCGTAATTCCATTGATCAAATAAATGATTAGCGATCGCAGCTTGCGGTACAGTCGGATTCAGTTCTAAACCAATTAACTCCACATCACAATTAGGGTTTACTGCCCAGATTGTCTGTAAAGCTGCTGCTGTGTTGTATCCTAGACCATAACAAATATCTAATAGCCGCACAACTGGTTTAAGCGCCGCTTGAGCTAGTTGAGTCGGTTCAACAAACTTAAAATAACTTTCTTGTTTTGCACCAAAATGACTATGAAATGATTCATTAAACTCTTGAGAGAAAAAGGTAAAAGAACCATCTGCGGTTGTTTGTGGTCGAAAGTGATCAAATTCTGGCATTAGACTTGGTTCACTGAGGTTCATGGTCAATATTTTAAAAAAGCTTGACTAGTTATCACTGACTAAGAGTCCAGTATTATTAGGAAATTGATTAGTCAAATATTATTCTGATTCTTTAATTATTTTGAATTTTTATATCTATGGTTAACACTCAACTTTTTGTTTCACCAGCATGGCTTGTCGATCACCTCAACGATTCCCAGGTTGTGATTGTAGATTGTCGTTTTTCTTTGGCTGATCCACAATTGGGGCAAACACAATATCAAATAAGCCACATTCCAGGGTCATATTATCTGGATTTAAATCAGGATCTTTCTAGTCCTGTGGGTAAGCATGGCGGTAGACATCCTTTACCTGATACTAACAATCTAGCTAAGAAGTTATCAGCAATGGGGGTCAATTCCCAAAAAACTTTGGTTGTAGCTTATGATGATTCTCGCTTGGCTTTTGCATCTCGTTTATGGTGGTTACTCCGCTATCTGGGACATGAACAAGTAGTAGTTATGGATGGTGGCTATACTGCATGGCAACAAGCTGGATACCCAGTTACAGATATTATCCCAAAACCCCAGTCAGGTAATTTTCTGCCTCAAATTCAACCCGAATTGGTAGTAGATATAGAAGTTGTTAAAAGTCGCAAAGATTTACCAGAGGTAGTTTTAGTAGATTCAAGAGAAGGCGATCGCTACCGTGGTGAAAGAGAACCAATTGATAAAATTGCTGGCCATATTCCCGGTGCAGTTAACTATCCTTGGCAAGAAGTTACAGATTCGTCAGGTTCTCTACTTGCCCAACTACAGCAACGTCAAAGATGGGAAAAAATTGAACCAGCCCAAGAAGTTTTAGTCTATTGTGGTTCTGGTGTAACTGCTTGTGTCAATTTACTTTCTTTAGAATTAGCTGGCATTCATACAGGTAAGCTTTATGCAGGTAGTTGGAGTGATTGGATTAGTTATGGGTCAATGGTTAATGATCAATAGTCAAAAAAGTTAATTGCACTATAGACTTTGGACTAATTTTAAAATTCACCTATTTTCAAATTATAATAAACGCTCAAGAACCAGCTATCAAAATTAATATTTCTATCCGTAGAATCCCCAAAGCTAAAGCCACTCTGTAAATTAAAACTACTAGAGTCAGAGACTCGGTAAATAACATGGCCAAATAGACGGTGATACTGGTCGTCTCGTTGTCTTTGCGTAAAATCAGAAAGATTTAATTGATAGTTAATCCCAATTTGTAATGGTTCTTGTAAGTAATAATTTAAAGAAACCCAAAAAGAATTAATTAGCCGACTGCGGTTATTTGGTTCAGAAAAATTGGCACTAAATTCGTAGAAGCTATCTAGAAATAATCTAGAATTAAGCGGGTCTCGTCTTCCCACCGATAGCCGCACTGCATTTTCGTCTAAAAAGCGATCGCCTGCTTGAAAGCGACCAACACTATTAGCATAGAAAAACTGTTGATTATTAAAATCTAGTTCTGCATACATACGTGGTGAAAGTTGTTGATAAATCCCTACGTTAAAACTTATTTGGTTATAGTTAAATCTTGATTGCTCCATATAGCGAATCAAATTACCATTAATTGAACCATTAAGTAGAACGGCTTAAAAAAACCAAACTATGTGAAGATAAGTATACAAGTCTGATGTAACAATCGTATGGGCAGTCGTTTAAGGGTATTTCTGACTCCAAAACAAGATAAAACTCTTTTTGAATTGAGAATGGCAAATGTACCCCAAAAAGTGAAAGACAGAGCAGAAGTAGTCAGGTTGAGCGCACATGGGTGGTATGTCGAAAAGATAGCATCTCACTTTAATTGGACTGCTCAAACAGTCAGAGAAGTATTGCATAAGTGGCAAAAGTTAGGTATGGAAGGGCTTTGGTCTAAACCAGGACGCGGAAGAAAACCTCAGTGGATTGAAACTGACATAACGTTTTTAGAACAGTGTTTAGAACAAGAACCACGCACATATAACAGCGTTCAACTAGCCCAAAAATTAGAACAACAACGCTCGATTAATTTAAGTCCCGACCACTTAAGACGGGTACTGAAAAAAAGGGGATCATTTGGAAGCGAACGAGAAAAAGCCATAAAGGAAAACAAGACCCAGTAGTACAGCAACTTAAACAAGCAGATTTAGAAATGCTGGAGTTGTCTGCGGCTGTTGGCGAAATCGATTTAAAGTATATGGATGAATCAGGGTTCTGTGCTTGGAGCGAACCGAGTTACAGCTATTACTTCCGAGGTCAGCAAAAACGCTTGGAGCAGAGTAACCGTAGGGGACGAAGGTTGAGCATTATCGGTTTTCTTCAACCTTTAATTAGCTTTGTGTACGGACTGGTGATTGGCGGTGTTTCACGCAAAACTTATATACAGATGATGGAGACCGAAGCGGTTGAAGCCCAAAAAATCGGACGCATTCGGGTCATAGTGCAGGACAACGGCCCAATACATAGGTGTAAAGAAGTACAAAAATTATGGTCAAAGTGGGAAGCAATGGGTTTGTACATTTTCTTTTTACCTAAATATTGTTCAGAAATGAACCCGATTGAACTGGAATGGCAACACCTAAAAAAAGATGAACTAGCCGCGAAAAGTTTTGAGGATGAATTAGACCTTGCTTATGCTGTGATTGATGGAGTTCAAACAAGAGGAGAAAAGGGAAACTACAATACACAACGTGTAAAATTTAGTTCTCATTCTTCTGCTTAACTGTCTGTTACATACCTATAAATTTTTCTCCCGACTTACTTAACATAAGTTTTAGAACCTATAGGAAAGTATGCAGAAGCAAGACTAAGACCATAAAAAATTAAGCCATCTTCTCTGGGAAAAAACTCAGAAGCAAAAATGTTATTTGTATGAAAGTAGCCCAAATTAGCCTGTAAGAAACCTATTGGTTTAAACTTAGATACTGGCAATGGTGGTTTTTTTTGTGGTAAAGGTCGTGGTCTCACCCTTAACTCAAGTTCCTGAACACCATTAGCTTCAGATGTTGGATTTTTTTGGGGTAAAGGTCTTTGTCTGACTCTTAGTTCTAATTCCCGTAGAATATTGGTTTCAGAGTTTGGCTTTTTTCTTTGTTGCAATATCTGTCTGAGCCTCTCTAACTTCTCATTTCTATCCACTGAGGGTTTATCCAACAGTTCTTCTATAATCATGGGTGAAGGCTGAGGAAAATCTCTTGGCTGTACTTCTAGTTGTGGTGGATTATTTAAGAGTTGAGGATTGCTAGGAGAATTTGGCGGTTGGGGATTAGGCTCAGTATTAGGTTTTGTTTCAGGAGTGGTTTGGGCTATGATTATGTTTGACTCTGCTAAATTAAAATTAAATGGCTGAGGCAGCAGTAAATCAAAATTACTGACCTGAAACTGGCTCTTTTGGTCAAACTTATAACTTTCCAGGTTATATGCAAAATATTCTAGGTTTTCCTCATTTTGCTCACTAGATTCATCTAAGTTAGCAGCCCACGCTACATCTACGCCAATGCAACATTTATTTGCACCAATCAAAGCTAATAAAGTTGCAAATAAAAATTTTGTCCAGCCTGTGGGTTGCATCAGCATTGACGTTTTATCAACAAAAAAATATAACCATTCAGCCCAATCATTAAAAAACAAAGATGTTAACTTTTAGAAATTAATTATTTGATTTTAATATTTTTTGATAATTTTGATTACATTGATTTATACCAGAATTTCGCTAAAATTTTCAATAAATCCACCGAAAATTTAGTTAGAAAACTAAAAAAATGATAAGTAAACCTAATATTTCAGAATGTATCTTCACTTGGTGTGGTCTTAGTTAAACTATCCAGCGTTCAAGCTATGTCTTGGAAATTTATTCCTTTGTTGATGATCGGTGTATGGGGAGTGATAACAATGCCTTCACCAAAGGCGATCGCAGTCACTCCTTTGACTCGTGCAGAAATTCAAAATCTGCAAAATCTTGTGCAATTGCTTCCTCGGAATAACAAAAAGCGACCAGCACGCAAATTAGATCCGATAATTCCTGGTGATGGGTTGTCTACTGGCAGATCATCTTTGGCCGATTTGCGTTTTAACGATGGTTCTTTAGCACGGGTTGGAGAACGAGCAATATTTCAATTCCTACCCAAGACTCGGAATTTTCATCTGTCAAATGGGACAGTACTTTTATTGATTCCACCAGGTAAAGGACAGACACGTATACAAACACCGAGTGCAGCTGCGGCGATTCGTGGTTCAGCATTATTTGTCCGTTATGACAAGCAAACAGACACCACAATTGTTGGGGCGCTGACAAATAGCGGCATTGAGGTTTTGAATCAGGAAGCTTCCCAAAATCAGGTTTTACAAGCTGGACAACTGATGGTCATCGTCAAAGGTGAATTTCAGGGCTTATATGATTTTGATCTCAAAACTTTTTATGAAACGAGTGATTTAGTCCAGGGATTAGATTTAACCAAGCAAAATAATACATCTAATCCAGATCCGGCGATCGCCAGCGTTCAATCTGAAATTATTGCAGCTTTAGCAGCACAAACACCCGTAGTCGGTCAAGGAGTCATAGAAAACCCATCTTTTATGGAGTTATCTATTAATTCTTCTAACTCAGCTGACCAAGGTGGGGTGTTAGACAATTCTCCAGTAGATTCTTTCTTACAAACAGGAGAAGTAATCTCAGATACTACTCGTAACTCTATTAATAATGATAACCAAAACACTAACCCCATCAACATAAATCAGCCAATTAATGGTAGTAATCCTGCCAATTCAGGCGGGAATCCGGGTGGTAACGGCAACCCTGGCGGGAATCCAGGTGGTAACGGCAACCCTGGTGGCAATGGCAACCCTGGTGGCAATGGCAATCCTGGTGATAATCACGGCGGCAATCCAGGCGGCAACGGCAACCCTGGTGATAATCACGGCGGCAACCCTGGGGACAATCACGGCGGCA
>NZ_DF978436.1:0-20058 GCF_002897135.1 Nostoc cycadae WK-1
AAACCAATCGCCGCTAAACGACCATTCCATAGTTCAGCTTGAGGAGTCCAACCGTAGACGAAAGCATTACGATCAATACCGTTATATTCAGTAGCAACTGTTGGCAAATTCGTGGAGGAGCGAGTTTCCATTGTTTGATTCCAAACTTATTTGTTACTTAACTTAACGTTAGCTATTTATTGATAGATTGCTTTCCGTCTGTAGGTACAAACTCCAAGCACTTCTTGTGGACGATTAAAAAAAGCCTGAAAGTCTTAACATCTCCACCTTCAGAGGGTGATAAAAATCATATTTGTAAATAAATGTAAATTACTATTAACTAAATTTTGCTTAGGCTAAGATTAAAACATAGTAATTTATCTAGTTTTAATAAATAGGAATTAAACGCCTAAATTTGGTAATAAATGGGCGTTTTGCTTTATTAATTCAACAAATATCCTAAAAATTAAATCTTATGGATAAACAAACTTCTACCCGACGCTAGATATATTGTTCAAACTTCAGATGGATGCTGAAATCGCCTAAATTCCAGGATTCTGAGATTTACGAGAGTTAGGTATGGCGATAGTTACAGACATAAATTTCATAGTTGCTGCTCACACCATTCTTAAATCCCTCCAAAGTTAAACTTTAAAAGAAGGAAATACAATGATTCAAAGTACGGGAATTATGTTGGGACTCTACAAACCATTATTATGGGTAGCACAAATTTCTGTAGATCCCTCAAGCGTCACGCCAGCGCAGGCATCGGTGCTGACATCCGGGCCACGCTTTTTTGTCGCCTTAATCTCCGGCGTGATTCTCGCTTTTGCTTTTCAACTAGTGCTAACAAATCTCTCCGTTGCAGCGGGTATTTCCTACCTCGGACATTCATCCGATTCGGATGCAAATCATGGGGAAACTGGCAGTTTTGGCGGAACCATTCGCAAAATTGGCACGGCGGTGGGAATTTGGACACTAGTTACCGTCACCATCGCCTTATTAATTGCCAGTTTCTTAGCAGTAAAATTAAGCTTAGTTATTTTCGATCCCAGACTAGGAGCCATTCTTGGTTTAGTAATTTGGGGCGCATACTTCTTATTACTAGTATGGGTAAGTTCCACTACCGTAGGTTCCTTAATTGGTTCAGTGGTTAACACTGCTACCTCCGGTTTTCAAGCGATTATGGGAACTGCAACCGCCGCCCTTGGTGCTAAAGCCGTCAATCAGCAAGTAGTCGCCACCGCAGAAGCTGCCGCAGCTGCTGTACGGCGCGAATTAGGCAGTGCTATTGACCCTATCAGCATTCGGGAAAATGTTGAAGATTATTTAGAAAAGCTGCGTCCCCCCGAACTGGATATATCAAAAATTCGCGGTGAATTTGAAAAATTACTCAACGATCCGCAATTAAAAGCGATCGCCGGGAGTCCTGATTTACGCAACATCGACCGCCAAAAATTTATTGATTTAGTCAGCAGTCGCACTGACCTTTCTAAACGAGACGTTAAGCGCATCGCAGATACACTATACAGTGTTTGGCAACAGGTAGTAGGACAACAGCCACCTGTTCAAGACCGCCTTGGTGAGTTAGTTGACTATCTCAAATCTTTACCACCAGGACAAACTAGAACCGACGAACTGAACGCCAAACTAGAACAGTTAATTGCTGAAACTCGTTCTGCTAAGGATGCTGACCAAAAGGCAACCCAAGAATCTACCCCCGGCCCTGTTCAGCGGACATTGCAACAAGGATTCACAGCCCTGACGGGGATTGTTTTGGGACGAACTGATTTATCAGATATCGATGTCGAAAAAATCTGGCAATCTTTGGCTACAGCTAAAGATAAAGCCACAGAACAAGCAGATAAACTAGGGCTGCCTGTACCATCCCAACCTTACAGCCCAATTCGCGCTGATATCGAAAACTATCTGCATAACACCTTTGCTTGGCAACTCAGCCAAGAAAGAATCGCTCAAGAATTCCGCGATGTCATCTATGACCCAGCGGCTGATCCTGGCATAATTAAAAGAGAATTAGACCGTTTTTCGCGCAATGATTTTGTGAATATCCTGCAACAGCGAGGATTACTCACTCAAGCCGAAATTGGGCGAATTGCCGATCGCCTAGAAGCTGTGCGTCAATCAGTCTTAGTCACAGTTACAGCCGAAGAAGAAAGAGAAATTACTCAAGATTTGCAACGGCGAGTTGAAAGCTATTTGCTGGTGACACCAAAATCGGAGTTGAATGCGGAAGGAATTGAAAAAAATTTCCATTCTTTATTGTCAGACTCCGATGCAGATTTTGAAACTTTTTCTCGTCGCCTAGCAGTGCTTGACCGTGAGGAACTACGGAAAATCTTGCTAGAACGCAATGATGTTCAGGTATATGAAGTTGAACCAATTCTAGATGAGTTGGAAAAACAGCGCGATCGCGTTTTAATTGAAGCGCAAGGTATAGCAGAACAGGCAAAATATCAAGCAGAAACCCTGTGGTTGAATGTGGAATCATATCTGCGTAACACAGGCAAAGCTGAATTAAACCCTGATGCGATTCGTGCCGATCTCAAGCGATTATTAGAAGATCCCCAAGCCGGGATGAGTGCAATTCGGACGAGATTGTCTCGCTTTGACCGTGATACCTTAGTGCAGTTGTTGAGTCAGCGCCAAGACTTGAGCGAAGACCAAGTTAATAACATTATTAATACAGTAGAAGATTCTTGGCATAGTATTCGCCATGCACCCCAAGCTGTAGCCGACAAAGCCAAAGAGCAATATGATTCTGTGACTACGGTAATTACAGATTACTTGCGGAACACAGGGAAAGCAGAACTCAACCCCGAAGGAATTCAACGAGATTTAAATCGTTTGTTTGAAAATCCTAAAGAAGGTGCAGTTGCACTGCGTCGGCGGTTATCTCAAGTAGACCGAGATACCTTAGTCAAATTGCTGAGTCAACGTCAAGACTTGAGTGAAGAACAAGTCAACCAAGTGATTGACTCTGTGCAAACATCAATCCGTAATGTTGTACGTGCGCCGCGCCGTCTGGCGACTCGCACACAGCAAAGAATGGACACATTCAAAGCTTATTTAGAAGAATATCTGCGGCAAACTGGTAAAGAAGAACTCAACCCCGAAGGTATTAAACGTGACTTGCAATTATTGTTGCATGATCCACGGGTAGGAGTAGAAAGTTTGAGCGATCGCTTGGCTCATTTTGACCGTTCCACCATCATCGCCTTGCTGAAGATTCGGGAAGATATGAGCGATGAAGAAGCCGCCAGAATTGCCGATAACATTGTCTCGGTACGTGAGCAATTTGTCGAGCAAGTCCGGGGTATTCAACGGCGGATACAAGATGTGATTGACGGCATTTTTGGCCGCATCCGTAACTATCTCAACTCCTTAGATCGCCCAGAACTCAACTACGATGGCGTTAAGCGCGATGTTAGGCAGTTATTTGAAGATCCCCAAGCGGGATTTGATGCCTTGCGCGATCGCTTATCTGCATTCAACCGTGATACTTTAGTTGCCATCATGAGTTCCCGTGAGGATATCTCTGAGGAAGATGCCAACAGGATTATTGATCAAGTTGAACGCGCCCGCAACACAGTGTTACAACGTGCTGAACGCCTGCAACACGAAGCCCAACGCCGCCTAGAAGAAGTCAAGCATCAAGCCCAAAAGCAAGCCGAAGAAACCCGCAAAGCCGCAGCCTCAGCCGCTTGGTGGTTATTTGCTACAGCCGTCGTTTCTGCTATTTTCGCCGCATTTGGTGGAGCGATCGCTGTTACTCCCATAGGCTAACAAGTTGTCTCCGCTAAAGTTTCAGCCTCCCAATATGGGAGGCTTTTTTATCAGTTTACAATCCAAAATCGTCTTGAAAAGTTTGCTCAAGTCGGGGAACCCGCCCACGCAACGCCAGTTGCTACAACGGAGGGAACCTCCGCAACGCACTGGCTCAACTTTCCGCAAAGTCTAAAATCCAAAATTGATATAACGCAGACGTACTCTCACAAGACGCAACCATCGCAGCCAAACTTGTGCAGGTTGCTCAAAGAAAGTAAAAATATCCCCAAAGCCCAGGTTAGTTTTATGATGGTGTAGCCAGTGTCTTTCGGGAGTTGTAATGAAGAGAAATTGGCACACAATATTCACAATATTTGGAGTTTGCCAACCTAAAATACTAACGTGTCTCCACCATACATGAAACTGCCCTAATAGCAGTCCAGAAATTACACCAATGGGAGAGAAAGACCAAAGCATAACTGCCATAATTAAATAAGGCAAAGCTCCCAAAATACCATCTAACAGTACCTGAAGATTTAACGTTAATATGGCATAGTGGCGAAAATCTTTCTTCCAAGAATGATGTGTTCTTAAGTGGAGGCTACCAAAAACATGCTCAGGTATGTGGTAAACAAATGTAGATAAAAAATCCCCAAAAAACAATAATAGCCAAGCAACAACGATAGCCTCAAGCATTTGTACTCCTCACGTTCAATCAAAAAATCCACACAAAAAATCCCAAGATGATGGTTGATGCTGGGCAGCATCTCATCTTTTTTAGGTCTAGACTTCAGTATTTGAAAGTTTTATGAATGTGCGATTTTGAATTTATTCAACCGCATGAATAACTCCCATTTGACTTCTGTCTAAAATTAATTCCACAGCTACATCTAAAACTTGATAGATTTAGTGTATTTTATGGTCGCTACCCCATAATCTTCTGATGAAGACAGACAGTATGAGCAAAGGATGAGTTAAAATTAGTACAAATTTAGGTTAAGGTTTTTCGCAAAATTATTTAGAAAAAATTAACTACGAACTTAAAATAAAGCATGAGATTTAGTCAGCCCACTACAGCAAATCAGTGATAGAAAATTGTCGCTGGCGATCGAGTTCTTGAAGTTTGATTTTTTCGGTGTAGAATGCCTGATAATACGATCGCCATTTTTCTGGTTCTGTTTCTGGATCAGTTTCTTGCCACAGTTCTAAAAAGTAACGATAGCGCTTTTCGCGCAATACTCTCTCCATACAAGCCGTTGCAGCTTGCACAACTTGCGGGGTACGTAAGATTTCTTTTTTACCTGTCTCATTCAAATGAAACAGATGGGAGATTAATTCTATTTCTTCAGCTAATTCTAAGTATCTGTCTTGTAAACTTGAGATTAAATTAACTTGCCCGTTTGTTAATTCGACAATCTGCCGCCACAAAGAACGATGGTGAGACAGGCTAAAATCTAAATTTCGTTCTTCAAGTTCGTGAATAATTGCTGGGCGCTGTTCGGGACAATGCAGGTATATCCTCAGTAATAAAGCTTCAGCATGTTCTAAAAGACTGCGTTCTATGTTGGGTATGGGAGATGGGGATGTTTTTTTACTACCCCATTGTCTCTGTGTGGATACTGGCTGAGAATAAGCAGCAGTCGTCGGCGCAATTTGAGTTAATAGATTTTCTGCTCTTAACGATATCAAGTTTGTATCGCCCAAACTGAGAATTTCGGCACAACGACCCACATAATAGTTGCGCGTATCATTATTAGTGATATTCTTCAGTAATTTTACTATCTGCTGAGTTACCTGCTGAAAATCTGTAGCCTGTTTTAAGTCTCTATCTTGAGTAACTTGCTGAATTTGCCAATCTAACCAAAGTGGCGCATTTTTCAACAATTCTTGGTATTCTGCTGTACTGTGGCTGTGCAAATATTCATCAGCATCTTTACCATCTGGGATATTGAGAATCTTAAGTTGGACTTCACCTTTATATGCTAAATCTGCAATTTCGCCGATCGCCCGTTCCGCTGCATTTGTCCCGGCTTTATCAGCATCAAAGTTGAGAACTAACTGTTTAGAGTCGGTGTAACGTAGTACCAAGCGGACTTGTTCTAAACTCAAAGCTGTACCCAGAGAAGCGACAGCGTTATTAATCCCCGCTGCGTGGAGAGCGATCGCATCAAAATATCCTTCTACTACCACGGCTTGGTCGAGTTGAGCAATCCCGGCTTTGGCTAAGTCGATGGCGAATAAGGTTTTACCTTTATTAAATAGTTCCGTTTCTGGGGAATTGAGATATTTTGGCTGTTCCTCAGTCAATGTGCGTCCACCAAACGCAATCACGCGCCCTTGAATATCACGAATGGGAATCATCAGGCGATCGCGGAATACATCATAATAACCGCCCCCCTCCTTACGCGGCTTAATCAATCCCGCCTTTTCTACCAACTGCACTGGATAATGTTTATTTTCCACCAAATAGCGATATAGCGTTTCCCAACCTGCGGGGGCGTAACCCAAGCCAAACTGCCCAATTGTTTCTTCCTTGAGTTGACGCTGAGAAAGTAAATACTGCAACGCCTTTTGCGCTTGGGTTTGGCGCAAAGCGTGTTGATAAAAATTTGCTGTGGCTGCGAGAACTTCATATAACTGTTCACGCAATGACATTTGACGCTGTAATTCTTGTCTTTGTTCAGGTTCGAGGGTTTGTACACTCACTTGGTAGCGCCGCGCCAAATCCAGCACTACTTCTATGAAGGACTGTTTCCCCAAATCCATCAAAAACTTAAAGGCATTACCACTAGCTTGACAGCCGAAGCAATAATACATTTGCTTACCCTGGCTGACTGTAAAGCTAGGACTTTTCTCATTATGGAACGGACACAACCCGACAAAATCTTTACCACGCTTGCGTAAAACTACGTGTTCTGAGACAACATCTACAATGTCAGCACGTTGTTTAATTTCCTCAATTGTGTCTGGGTGCAAGCGGGGGATGTGCATATTAGTCATTTGTCAATGGTCATTAGTCAATGGTCAACACAATGGACTATTGACTAATGACCATTGACTCTTAATAACTATTATATTCTTGTGGCTAGGCGAAGAATTATGTATAAAATTGCTTACGCTTAATTTTTTAAGAGGAAATACTGAAGATGGGGCGTATATTTATTTCGGCGGCTCACGGAGGCAAAGAAGCAGGAGGAATCGATCCAGGTTCCATCGCTGGGGGAACCACCGAAGCTAGAGAAATGATTCTGCTGCGGGATTTAATTGTCACAGAACTGCGGGCGCGGACTTTTGAAGTTTTAGCAGTTCCTGATGATTTAAGTGCGGCTGACTCCATCGCTTGGATAAATTCTCGTGGTCGTCGGGGTGATGTCGCCCTAGAAATTCATGCGGATGCAGCCAGTAGCCCAACTGTACGTGGGGCTAGTGTATTTTATATTGCCAATAATAATGAGCGTAAAAGTAATGGTGAACTGCTGTTAGTCGGTTTGTTACGCCGCATTCCTCAATTACCGAATCGTGGAGTTAAGCCAGATACAGATAGCGGCTTGGGACGTTTAGCCTTTTGTCGTCAAACTACACTGCCTTCATTATTAATGCAAGTCGGATTTCTCAGCAGTCCTGATGACCGCGCCTTGCTGCAAAATCGTCGCCGTGATTTTGCGTTAGGTATTGCTGATGGGCTGGCTTCTTGGAGTCGGGTAATTGACCCCACACCAGGAACCCCAACAGAACCAACTTATCCATCTATTAATATCAACATCAACGGTCAGAACTACTCAGAACAAGGAATATTAGTCAATGGTAATGCTTATATTCCTATTGATTTAGTAGATCGGTTGCGAATTGACTTAACAACAGCACAGAATGTCAACCGGGTTACTTACCGCAGAGTAGTGTATGTGAAAGCTGTAGAATTACGAGATTTTAATATTTCTGTTGCGTGGGATGGCGGAACGCGCACTGTTAACTTACGTTCAATTTTAGTGATTTGCAAAGGTCAAATGGATCAAATTATTTCCCGTGGAAATACTTCAGAAGTGCAGCTACAACTATTTTTGCGAAATAACAATGAAAATGCTTTAGCCAAGTTTCCTGATTTACCAAAACTTTATCGAGAAGAAGCCACAATCGAAGGTGTCAACTATGATATTGCTTTTTGTCAAATGTGTTTAGAAACCGGATTTTTACGGTTTGGTGGTGATATTAGAGCAGAACAAAATAATTTTGCTGGACTTGGTAGTATTGGTGGTGGCGCAGCCGCAGCTTCCTTTGAAAGTGCCAGAATTGGAGTGAGGGCGCATATTCAACATTTAAAAGCTTACGCTAGTTTAGAACCTTTGGTGAATGAAGTTGTTGACCCCAGATTTCGCTTTGTGACTCGCGGAATTGCGCCGTTAATTAGTCAACTTTCTGGTCGTTGGTCAGCAGATTTAGACTATGGTGCGAAGATTACCGCTATGCTACAACGGTTATACGAATCGGCTGGTTTAATGTAATAATTTTTCAAACGCAGAGCAACGCGAAGTCAGCACAAAGTATCGCTGAGTTTTTTTTAAGAGAGTTGACGTGACTTACATTGATGGGGGAAGAATACCTAGTTGTTGCATCAAAGCCATGATATCGGCTTGTCCCCAGTGTTCAGCGATTTTGCCATCAACAATCTGGTCTATGTGCATCACGGCAAATTTAACTTGCTGACCTGTGGGCGGAAAACCTAGTAATTCTCCCTGATGAGTTCCGCTGAATGTGCCACGGGTGACAACTTTATCATTCTCAACAATCACATCTGCAAATGTATGCTTCCCATCGGGGAACGCAGTACGCATCATCAGCCCATACTCTATAAAGCCATCTAAATCGAGAGGTTCGGATGCGCCTGTTGTATGGGCTGTAAAATTTGCGGCAATGATTTTTTTTGCTTGTTCAACACTGCCATTGTCAAAGGCTTGGTAGAATTCCAGGGCAATGGCTTTGTTTTGTGCGGTAGACATGGTTGGAGTACTGACAGGATATTAAGCATTTAAATACCCTTAGATTTATCTATAGTCAAGCTTAAACACTATTAAAATCGCTGACCTATACCTAGATGGACTTTACTTTCTCCTTGGTCGTTAACGCCGTAGTCAGCCCGAATTAGCCCTAGTGGGGAATCTAAACGCACACCTGCACCATAACCAAAACCGTAGCCTGGTTTATCACGCGCACCCGCGGGGTCTCCTAAAACGGTGCTACCAGAACCTAAATCTGAGCCGAAGTCGGCAAATAACACACCGCCAACTATGGGTAAGATGGGGAAGCGGTACTCTGCGGAAGCTAAAACGTAACTGCGTCCACTCCCAACTTTGCCACCATCGTAACCGCGCACAGAGTTGGAACCACCTAAATTAAAGGCTTCGTACGGTGGTAAATCGCCAATGACTGTACCCGCTTGGACGTTTAAAGCAAATACTTGCGGTTGTTTACTGTCATATACCTTGACGGGTACATATTGGCTGAAATTGGCGGTGACGCGGTTGAGGGAAATATTACCTTGGCCGATGGGGATAGATTGTTCTGTACTTAATTTGAGTAAGGAACCTTGAGTTGGGTTGAGTGGGTTATTTCTGTTGTCTTTGGCGGCGGTAAAAGATACGGTAGTTAAGTCATCAATACCTGTACCGCTGGCAGATAGGGGGTTATTTTGGGCATCGGTGGCGGTAACATTACCTTGGCGATCGCGGATTGTGGTTCTGGTATAATTCAATCCGAGAGAAGCATCCCAACCGTCAATTGGTCTTTGCAAGCTGACACTCCCGCCAATTTGCCCTTCTCGCACTTTATCGCCGTTGGCTAATTTGATGGTGTCGTCAAAGGTTTCAGAAAGTTCTTGGCGACGGAAGCCGTTGACGGTGTATCCTAGGCGATCGGGATTGTTGGGGCGATAAGGGTTGATTAATTTCCCATCAAATTGTAAGTCACGGCTACTTAAACCCACATTCAAATTTAAAATATTGTTCTTTCCGGCAACATTCTGGTCTTGATAATTAACAGTACCAATGATTCCTTGATCGGCGTTATAACTACCACCTAAGTTAATCGCCCGTGCGCCATTTTCTTTGAGTTCATAAACTAAATCTAACTTGGTGGCATCACCTTCTAAAGCAACATTTACACTAGAAAATAAGCCTGTGCGATATAGTTGCTGAATATCTTGTTGGACTAATTTTTCTTGAAATATTTGCCCTGATTTGAGTTGAATTTGCTGCCGTAAAAAGTCTGGTTTGGTGCGTCCGCTAACAGGATTACCTTTGCTATCAACGGTTTTACCTTCGTCGTTGACAAAACGAAATTTAATCTCACTTACCAAACCTTCAGCGACGTTAATGTTAAGAATTACCTCACGACTGGGTTTAATGGATAGCACCCGCGCCAAGTTATAACCGTTGTCGGTGTACCATTTGTTGACCTGTTCTACAGCTTTTTGCAATCCCGCGGGACTGATGGCGCTATTGAATTGGGGTTGGAACCGTTCGAGAACAGTTTGATAAGTTAGTACCTTGGCACCGGAAAGTTGTAGCGATCGCACTATGACTGGTTGCACCTGATAGGTTACACTCAACCCTGTGGCGGTGCTGCGGCTGTTGACGTTGGCAGTGGTAAATAAACCAGTTTCTAAAATTGCGGCGACATCTTGTTGTAACTGGTTTTGGCTGGTGTCTCCCCCAGGCTGGGTTTTGATGACTTGGCGGACAATTTCTTGCAATTCGGGAGTTGCGCCTACTATCTGGACATCTGTCGCTGTGACGACTAAGTTATTATCTGTCGGTAAAGTAGTCTTGTTTTGATTAACTGGAGTTAGTACGACTGGCGAATTTTTGTTAGTACCTTTGGTATTTGAAGAAAACTGCGGCACTATGACAGTTTCTGGTGATGCAATTGCTTGTATGCGTGTGGGAGTTTCTTCAATTACCGGAACTACTACGTCTTTTTTCGTCTCGTTGGCTGGGGTAGTTGGTGCAGCTAGGGCTTGTTGAGTGACATTACTAGCCGCTAAAGTAGCTAAAGTTAAAATTGCTGTTTTAGAAATTTGCATAACAAATAATTACTAATTCGTAATTCGTAATTAAAGGATGCAAGCCTACGCCACTGGCTGAGTAAAAACAGCCGTGGTTCCCTCAATTTATTGACGGAAGTAATAAGCTTTAAGCCCTTAGCTAACTTCTATGGGTTAATTACGAATTATCAATTACAAATTATTTTGACAGTAAATCTTGATGTTTTGTTTCTTATGAGTCAGTCACCATCTACAAGTTCTCGGTTACGCTTACTGGTTTTAAGTAACGGTCATGGCGAAGATATAATAGCAGTCCGAATTTTGCAAGCTTTTCAGGAACAAGCAAACCCACCAGAAATTTTTGCTTTACCGTTGGTGGGAGAAGGACACGCCTATCAAAATTTGGGTATTCCTTTGATTGGTTCGGTGCGGACGATGCCTTCTGGTGGTTTTATATATATGGATAACCGTCAACTGATGCGAGATGTGCGCGGCGGTTTAGTGCAGTTGACTCTCAGCCAAATTCAAGCAATGCGGCGGTGGGTGAGTTCGCAAAAAAAATCAGGTAAGTCAGCGGGGATTTTAGCGGTGGGTGATATTGTCCCGCTGTTGTTTGCCTATTTTAGTGGCGCGAATTATGCTTTTGTCGGCACGGCAAAATCTGAGTATTATGTGCAGGATGAAACAGGATTGTTACCACGTAAATCAAAATCTGCCCGTTGGGAAAATTTTTCTGGTTCAATTTACCATCCTTGGGAACGTTGGTTGATGAGTCGTCGCCGTTGTCGGGCGGTGTTTCCCAGAGATGCTTTGACTACACAGATATTAAAACAATGGCCAATTCCGGCTGTGGATGTGGGAAATCCGATGATGGATGGTTTAGCGCCAAGCTTTGGGATGCAACGATTTTATACTGTTGATACCCAACAAAAAGAACTCGCACGACCCTTAGTTGTGACTCTGCTTCCGGGTTCTCGCCCACCAGAAGCTTATAATAATTGGCAAGTGATTCTGGAGGTTGTCTCTGCGTTGCTGGCAAGTTTTCAAGAACGAGATGCAGTTGGGCATACTTCTGGTAATGTGGTGTTTTTAGCGGCGATCGCACCCAGTCTCGATACCAGCCAATTAACTTCTAGCTTACAGGTTCAAGGCTGGCGACCCCACACGGAATCCCCAATTTCTCTACCTGATGCCAATACTTTAATCTTTAAGCAACGCAATGCCTATTTACTCATCTCCCAACAAGCTTATAACGATTGTTTGCATTTGGGCGATGTGGCGATCGCAATGGCAGGAACTGCTACAGAACAATTTGTTGGTTTAGGCAAGCCTGCGATCGCCATTCCCGGTCAAGGGCCACAATACAACTATGCTTTTGCTGAAGCCCAAAGTCGTCTTTTAGGAGAGTCTTTGATTTTAATTGAACAGCCAGCCCAAGCAGCGAAGGTGATGCGATCGCTGCTACAAAACCCTGACAGCTTACAAGTTATCGCTGAGAATGGTTTGCGGCGAATGGGTCAACCGGGTGCTGCACGGCGAATTGCTGATTGTTTAGCCGAAAGATTAGTTTTAAAAAGCAAAAAGTAAAAAGGTAAAAGATTCTTTTGTTTGAGAGTAAAGTGCTAATTTTTGAGCATCAATCCAGTAACTACAGCTATAACTTTTGCCTTTTGCCTTTTAACTTTTAACTTCTCTATGCGACTAATCCAGAACGTAAAGCACGTACGGCGGCTTGGGTACGGTCATCAGCACAGAGTTTATTTAAGATGTTGCGGACGTGGGTTTTCACTGTCCCAACGGTGATATAGAGTTTCTCCGCGATTTGACCGTTGCTGCATCCAGCGACGATTAATTCTAAAATTTCTAATTCTCGTTGGGTGAGAGGATAGGTTTCTAGAACTTGCTCGTATTCTGTGGCTAATGCTTCGATTTTCACGGTCTTGGGCTGATCACCTTTTTGGTTTTCCCCTGGTATACCTTGGCGCATTTTGCGTAATACCACATTGGCGATCGCCGGATCAATCCAGGAGTTACCACCGTGAGTTGCTTGGATGGCCTCTGTTAACTTGCTAATGCTGGTTTCTTTCATGTAATAAGAGTCTGCACCAGCCGCAAACGCCGCTAATACCGCATCCTCTGTGTGATCCATTGTCAAGATCAGGATTTTGGTAGCTGTTTGTCCTGTCTCGGCTTGATAACGTCTATATTTGCGGGTGAGTTCAATCCCATCCATGTCAGGTAAGCCAATATCTACCACTGCTACATCTGGCTTGGCTGTTTCTAATAGTTTCATTCCTTGGGTGGCATTTGCTGCTTCCCCAATTACTTTTAATCCGCTGTGAGACTGCAATGCAGCCTTCAGACCCATTCTTGTAAGATCGTGATCCTCAATTAAAATAATGCTGATTTCGTTCATTGCTACACTCACTCTTCATTGATTGCGTCTTTTAATAAGTACCGCTTTTGTCAGCCACTTTATCTATGTTTTCCCAAACCAAAGATAGATGATCTTGCAAACGGCTTGCATCCACCGATAGAAGTAGGATTTTTGAATTTTTTCAAATAGATAGATTTAAATATCTAGCCTGAGATATATGGATATTGTACAACCAAATATGAAATATTTGTGGCAATTTATCGCTTTTAACAACCTTTAATGATGATTCACAAAATAGTCGATACCCCGAATATTTAATCATAATTAGTAGCTGAAAAGCTGAACAAAATGGATAAATTAGAAAAACTTAAAATTGCTTTAGCTAATAGTCAACACTCGCAATTTCTCAAACATATTTTGTCTGACACTATCAAATTCATCGGATTAATGCAACCAGAGGGCAACCTCCTAGAAATTAATCAGTCAGCGTTAAATTTTTGTGGATTGACTAGTAGCGACGTACTGGGTAGACCTTTATGGGAAGCTCGCTGGTGGCATAACTCGTCGCTTACCCAAGAAGCGATAAAAATAGCCGTTGCTTGTGCCGCCACAGGTGAATCTGTACATTACGAAGTTGAGATATTAGGAGCAGGCGATCGCTTATTAACTTTTAATTTTTCCATTAAGCCGATCACTAATCAACAAGGACAAATTATTTTTTTAATTTTACAAGGTCAAAATCTGCCTGACTCACCCACTGCTGATGATCAATCTGCGGTCTCATTACCGCATCACTCCCCAGAAATTGCTGAGAGTAATTTAAGGCAACGCCAGCTAAATGAACAAAAATTACGACACAATGAGCATCGTTACGCTTCCTTAGCACAAATGTCACCAGTCGCCATTTTTCGCACAGATTTGTCAGGTAACTACCTTTATGTGAATGAGCGATGGTGTGAATTAGCTGGTTGTGCGGCAGAATTCTCCTTTGGTCAAGGTTGGCGTAGGGCGATTCACCCCGATGATTTGGCACTGGTAGATCAGGCCTGGCGACGCAGTGTCCCAGATTTACAGCCTTTGCGATGTGAATTTCGCTTTCGCCATTCTCCAGACAAGATTGTATGGGTGTTTTGTCAAGCCGTGGCGGAAACTCAAGCTAACGGCGCAGTGATTGGCTATATCGGCACAGTCATTGATCTAAATGAACAGCAACCCACCCAGCAAGCTTTAGAAGAAAGCGAAGCCAGATTTCGTATCATGGCAGATACCGCACCTGTAATGATTTGGATGTCTGGTCTGGATCAAGGCTGTACATTTTTTAATCAAGGCTGGTTAGAATTTACTGGCCGCACAATAGTGCAAGAGTTAGGTAACGGTTGGGCGGAAAGCGTTCATCCAGAAGATTTGGCACGGTGTATCAATATTTATACAACGGCATTTGATGCCCGCAACTCATTTGTGATGGAGTATCGCCTGCGCCGATTTGATGGGGAATATCGCTGGGTTTTAGATACAGGTACACCAAGGTTTTCTCAGAATGGTGTGTTTGTCGGGTTTATTGGTTCATGTATTGATATTAGCGATCGCAAACAAATCGAACTATCACTCCAAGAACGTACAAAAGAACTGACTGACTTAAATACAGTCCTAACCCAAACTACGGCTATTTTACAAAAGCGGAATCAGGAATTAGATCAGTTTGCTTATGTCGCCTCTCATGATTTAAAAGCACCACTGAGGGCGATCGCTAATCTCTCACAATGGTTAGAAGAAGACCTGAATGGTCAACTCCCCCAAGAAAACCAGCAACAGTTAAATTTGTTGCGTGGTCGAGTCCAGCGCATGGAAGGATTGATTAATGGTTTGTTGGAATACTCGCGGATTGGGCGTATTCATACCGATTTGTGTTGGGTAAATGTCGGCGAATTACTCCAAGAAGTAATTGATTTTGTTTCACCACCAGCAACTTTTAAAATTGAAACTGCATCAAATATGCCTATTTTGATGACGAAGCGGATGCCACTACAACAAGTATTTACCAATTTGATCGAAAATGCGATTAAGCATCACTCGCGCCTTGATGGTCAGGTCAAGATTTCTGTAACCGACCAAGGTAGCCACTACAAATTTACTATTGCCGATGATGGGCCTGGTATTGCCCCAGAATATCAGCAGAAAGTGTTTAGCATCTTTCAAACTTTAACTGCCCGCGATCGCCAGGAAAACACAGGCATTGGATTGGCGATCGTCAAAAAAATTGTGGAAACAGAAGGCGGTACGATCAATTTAGATTCAAACTCTGGTATCGGCAGCAGTTTTCACTTCACCTGGAAGAAACAATCACAAGAGTAAAACTGCTCAAGCCGAGGGTGCAAAATATTTGTTTACAACTCTCACCAATGACTGAGGACAGGCATTAACAGGCTCATTTACAATAATAGTGAGCTTAATCAGGCTTTTCTCGTTAATGATTATGCAGTTATTAATTACTAACTTTAAAAATATCATTAAGTAATTAAATGCTAATAATCAAATTTATATTAATTAGTGATTTATTTGACAAAAACAAAATTTCTAATTAGTTCCTAAAAAGATGATAGAAAGAGTTATTAATATACTACTAGTGGAGGATGATGAAGTTGATGTCATGAATGTCAAACGGGCATTTAAGAAAGTTAATATTACCAATCCCATTTATCTAGCAAGTAATGGTTTAGAAGCCCTCGCTATGTTACGGAGTAATGAAGATCAATCTCCCTGCTTACCAACTGAGAGAAGATTAGTTTTACTAGATTTAAATATGCCAAAAATGAACGGCATTGAATTTCTCCAAGAATTGCGTTCCGATCCCAATTTATGCACAACGCCTGTAGTTGTGATGACGACCTCAAACCAGGATCAAGATAGGGTACAAGCCTATAACTTAAATGTTGCTGGTTATATCCTCAAACCTCTCACATTCAATAAATTTGTCGATACAATGTCCGCCCTAAACAAATACTGGATATTGTGTGAACTACCTTAATTTACTAAAAGTTGATAGGAAATATGTACACCAGAGGAGGTAATAAATACAAAGCCAACTAAAATAATCATTTAAGATTGAGAACATTCCGCAAGATAATTCCCAAATCGGGATATTATTAATGAATAGACAAATGTCCCCAAAATATAATTTTTTTAAAACTCTTATATCCAAACATTTAACTCAACTCTCACACTTTTTATTTGGATAGCTTGAAAATAAAAATGATATACCTCAAATCGCATTGGACAGCGAAAAAAAAAGCAAATGGAAGAAACGCTGAGAATTTTGGTTGTAGATGATGATGAAGTAGACCGGATGGCAGTACGCCGCGCCTTGATGCAAGCAGGTGTCAAAATGGAACTGTCGGAGGCTGGTAATGGCCATGAAGCACTACTCGCTTTGACAAATACCACATTTAACTGTGTTTTCCTAGATTATCGCTTACCAGATCAAGATGGCTTAACACTGATTCACAGGATACACGCATCAGAAATCAAAGTTCCTTTAGTTGTTCTGACAGCACAAGGAGATGAACAAATTGCTGTCGAATTGATGAAAGCTGGTGCTACAGACTATCTTTCTAAATCACGCGTATCTTCAGAAACATTGGCACAAGTTTTACGCAATGCTATGCGAGTATATCGCGCCGAAATGCAAGCAAATTTAGCACTCCAACAGTTAAAAGAAAGTCACGAACAACTCATCCGCAAAAATCAAGAACTCGAAAGACAACGGCAACAAATTCAACTACAAAACTTCAAGTTAATCGAAGCATCAAGACTAAAAACGCAATTTTTAGCTACGATGTCTCACGAATTGCGAACACCAATGAATGCGATTATTGGGTTTTCGCAAATATTATTGCGGCCAAAATTTGGTCAATTAACACCTCAACAAACTGATATGGTTGAGAGGATTCTGAATAACGGCAAGCATTTATTGATGTTATTAAATGAAGTTCTAGACTTTTCTAAATTGGAAGCCGGAAGATTAGAATTAAAATCTGAATTATTTGATTTAACAAAAGTAGTTAATGCAACTGTTACCGAGATGCAATCCCTAGCGGAAGCTAAAAAAATAGCTTTGCAAATACAGATAAATTTAGAAAACCCTTGGGTATTTAATGATTCGGTACGTGTACGCCAAATATTAATCAATTTGCTATCGAATGCGATTAAGTTTACCGAAACAGGTTCTATTTGGGTAGAAGTTAAAGAACTTCCTGAGAATCGGATAGCGATCGCAGTTCGTGATACAGGTATTGGCATAGCACCCAAAGATTTTCAACACATTTTTGAAGCCTTCCGCCAAGTCGATCAAAGTCTGACGCGGAAATATCCGGGTACAGGATTGGGTTTAGCTATTGTCGATTCCTTAGTCAGGATGATGCGTGGCATCATCTTTATCGAGAGTGAATTAGGAGTTGGTTCAATGTTTAAAGTGGAACTACCGCGACAAATATTATCCCAAAATGGAGCCGGAAACATCCCGGCTTTAAATGTTGATGGTGAAAATATTTTTTTCTCGGCTCATAATCCTCACCAATCTTCTCCTCAATCCCGTCGTTCATCGATGAGGTATCCTCACCTAAAACTATAAATCCCTAGCACAAAAGTAGATTAATCATGTCTGTAGTGGAAAAGCCTAAAATTGATCGGATTCTTGCTGTTGATGACACTAAAGATAACCTGATTTTAGTTCAAACAATTTTAGAAAGTGAAGGTTATCAAATTGATTTAGTTTCCGACGGTAAATCAGCTTTAAAATATGTGGAACAATCTCCGCCTGATTTAATTCTGCTTGATGTGATGATGCCAGGGATGGACGGTTATGAAGTTACTCGTCGCATTCGTCAGAACCCAGAAATTAAAAGTTATGTTCCGATTCTGCTAATCACCGCCTTTCATGAATCGAGTGTTGTGGAAGGACTTGACAATGGTGCTGATGATTTTATTCGCAAACCTTTTGATACAGATGAACTCTTAGCGAGAGTGCGATCGCTATTGCGACTCAAGCACAGTTTAGACGAACAGCAAAAAATGTCTCGCCAACGAGAAGACTTTGTATCACGCCTCACCCATGATTTGCGTACCCCCTTAGTAGCGGCTGATCGAATGCTGGGTTTGTTTCAAGACGAAACATTCTGCAAAATTTCGCCAGAAATGAAACAAGCGATTTCCGTCATGATTCGCAGCAACCAAAACTTAATGCAAATGGTCAATACCTTGCTAGAAGTTTATCGTCTAGAGGCAGGGAAAAAGACCTTTAACGATGAAGTTTGCAACTTACCAGAAATAGTTCAAGAAGTAGTTAGCGAATTATCACCCCTAACTAATGAGAAAAATTTATATGTAGAAGTAGACACCAGTGGTTTAGCGCCAAATCCCACAGATCCTGGTATTGTCATGGGTGATGCTTTAGAACTACGTCGAGTGTTCAATAACCTCCTCGGTAACGCCATCAAATTTACCGATACAGGCGGGATCACAATTCGCTTCTCGGAAGAAACAAGCAAACCTCAAGGTAAAACTTGGGTCATCATCACAATTGAAGATACAGGCTATGGTATCGCCCCAGAAGACCTAGCAGGAATTTTCGAGCGATTTCGTCAAGGCAGAAATAAGCGATCTGGTAGTGGTTTAGGACTACATCTCTCCTATAGAATTGCCGAAGCACACGGTGGTAATATTACAGTTGCCTCTGAACTGGGTAAAGGCAGTGTGTTTACAGTACGACTACCAAAAAGTCTTGAAGAAAACAAAGAGTAGCAAATTTGCCTTAATCCTGACACAGTTCATAACTGGAATGTGGCTCTAATTTTCCCCTGAGCAGACGACGCACAACCGTTTCTAAATCCTCAATTAAGAATGGTTTGCTGATGTAGTCATCAAATCCAGCCTGGAGGATGCGTTGTCGATCTTCTCTGGTGGCTAAAGCTGTAACCGCAAGTACGGGAATTTTGTAAGTTAGCGAATCGTTCTTAAGATAACGGACAACTTCAATCCCACTGAGACTAGGTAACAAAATATCTAGCATGATTAAGTCTGGCTGATACTCTTTAGCTACCACAAACGTTGAGGAACTGTCTGATTGACAGATGAATTGACAGCCTAGCGACTCAAGAGCATAACTAATTAGCAGGAGATTATCATCATTATCTTCCACTGCCAAAATTAAAGGCTTCTGAGAGTTCTGCTGCTTGCCATCACTGATGAATGAATGTGCTAGATACATCTTTTCTCCAGAAAAATCAATGGGGATTTCTCGTCTTTTTTGATATGGTAGACGAACCATCCCACAAGGGATAGGATGGAGTGGATTGAGAATTAGTTTTTATTTTAATTTCTGACAGTTGAGTGTCAATAGAAAAAATTTAACGCTTATAGTTTGAGCAGACACTTTTTGATTATAAGCAAAATTACATAATTTTTCGGCAAAAATTTATCATAATTTGATATAAAAAAATCTAATTTAGATTATGCTCTATTCTTGGGCGATCGCCAATCAAGTTAAAGATACAAACTCATAGGTATAGTTGCTTGGTAAGTCTATGGGCGATCGCCATTCATCCGCTACAAAAAATGCACTCTTCTCTTCAGTCTTTCCGTGTCAGCCTGAGAATATTTAGTACATTTTCTACTTAACTTTCTTCAATATTATTTCTCAGCTATTAACAGTAAAAAACTCAGAATAGGGATTTGCTCTTTGACGGCATCGCCTTCATATCTGAGTGTCATAATCTAATTTTATTTATAAAACTAAAATTAAACTAATTATGCACAATCAGTCAGAGAAACCAGTAATATCCAACAATTTACGAGATTGATACCATTTCACTAAAAAAATGATAAA
>NZ_DF978436.1:23165-77246 GCF_002897135.1 Nostoc cycadae WK-1
TGAATCAAATTTTTCGTGAATTGGTATGAGAACTGCTCACAAGATTTAACCAATGCGCTTTAGCTGATTCTGAATCGAATCATTCAGCACACTTAACCGTTGCAATATGGTATCTAACTCAGTATGAAGAAGACCAGCACTAAATTTGATTCGTCAAGGTATTCAGCACTACAACGCAATCATAAATATCCAGACTACACCAAACAGCGGTCATCATGAAACGCTGACCGAAGAAGTAGAGGGGAAGGGGGCAGCGAGCAGAGAGCAGGGGGAAAGAATGAAAAACCCATAAATTTGCATCATTTTTTTCGTGAAATGGTATCAGTCATAGGAAGTACACCAGCTTATTGCTTATACTCAAAAGCCCAGCCATAATGGCCGGGCTTTTAAGAAAGGCAGTGGGGCTATATTGCCCAAATTTAAATATAGAGTTTCTGTATAAATCGCTGTACTGATAGGTAATACCACTGCACCGAGACTAATTCCGGAAAGCGAGAAAAATTTTTTGGGAATTTATCTGACTATGTTTGGACAACACCCAGGAATAAGTGGCAACGCCAGCCTTTAGGATTTTAAAGGAGAGTATGGTTGTGATTACAGATGAATAACGCATTTGACTGGCAAGAATGGGTAACTGTATTGGGTTACTTGGGATTTACGGTGTTTATCATTGGTTGTGTGTTTGCCACACAGAGAAAATAAATAGCCTAGAAGTCACATTTAATTTGCATATTTTTAACTGAGGAGACAAACGTCAATCTCTTCTCTACACCCTTGTCTATTAGTCAGGGTTTCTTGAAAAAGCTACAGATGAACTGGCCAGGGTCTTTATTTTCAAAGGGTACAACAGTCCCATCTAACTTAATTCTCACTTTTTGACGACAGTTGTATAGCTCAAGGGGTCTTTTTTCACCATCCACACTCACAATAGCCCGATATTCCCAATAATTTTTGGCGCTGCGATTAATACTGATAATGCAAATCTGATGACCGTCGTAATTACGGCATACAGAAGCATAAGCTGGAAATATGTAGAAACTGGAGAGTATGAGGAGCAATATTAGGGCAAAAGATTTCATTCGGCTCAATTTTAGGAAAATCCACTACACCAATTAGAGATATTGCGATGTTATGTCTCTAACGGGCGTTCATATTACAACTGTTAGTAGGCATTTTAGCGGCGATCGCACCTTGATTACCACTTCATACGCCATACCTGGAGTTATGAAGTGAACTTAAGCATCTGGGAAACAAGCCTGGATCACATGCTATTCTTAATTTGTTTTGCTTAAAACCTATGCGAAGGATTAATTCCCAAGCGTTCTGAAATCAGACGCAGTAGCCTTACTGCGCTATATAGTTAACGCAGTAAGAGAGTTGATATTTTTTTCTGACCAAAAAATTAACAAATTATTATAATTTCGTTTATGTTAATAAATAAAGTAAATAACAATTAGCATTTGTTAAAATAAAAATGAATTAAGTGGAAGTTTATTATAAATAGTAAATTTAGGCAAATATGGAGTACTTGAAAGTAAAAGCTTATGCTTTCAAGCGTTAAATTAGTATCAAATAAAAACAAGGACTAGCACATGAAATTTGGCATTGATATCGGACATAATTCTCCCCCAGACACTGGAGCTAGAGGAATAAAAATAGAAGATAATTTAACATTAGAAGTCGGCAATAAAGTTATAGAAAAATTAAAGGCTTTGGGGCATGAAGTCATTTCATGTAGACCAGACCGCCCTAGCTCTTCTGTGAAAGATTCACTTTCACAAAGAGTCAATAAAGCCAATGCTAATCGAGTGGAAGTATATGTCTCTATACATTTTAACTCCTTTAACGGCCAAGCTAATGGCACAGAAGTTTTTGCAGGTAGTGAGACAAGTAGAAAAATAGCGAAGCCTGTATTAGATGAAATTGTCAAATTAGGCTTCTTTAATCGTGGTGTTAAAAGTGGTTCTCACTTATTCGTGATCCGCAATACTAATATGCCTGCGATTTTAGTCGAAGGTTGCTTTATTGATTCCCAAAAAGATGTGAATCTTTTTAACTCGGAAGCAATGGCTAATGCTATTGTCAAAGGCTTAACGGGTAAAGTACCTACCACTCCTGTTCCTCCGGTTCCAGATGAAGAACAGAATGTTGATACCACTACGCTCAGATTACAAAAAGCTTTAAATCGTTTAAAAATTACCGATAAAAATGGTAAGCCATTAGTAGAAGATAATGTCTTGGGAGAAATAACTAGTTCTGCTGTAGAGAACTTTCAAAAAATTGTGGGAATAGCCCCATCTGGAGTTGCTAACACATCTACATGGAATGCGATAAATTTGATTTTAGCTAAACGTATTATCCGCCCCAACCACGCTGGGGGAACAGTGGTGCGATATTTACAATACCGTGTTGGTGTGGAAGCTGATGGTGTTTACGGCCCACAAACAGAAGCCGCCATCAAGAAATACCAACAGCAAAACGGTTTAACTGCTGATGGAATTGTTGGGCCAAATTCTTGGCAAAAACTAATTGGCTAATTATTAATGATACAGTTAGGCAAAATAAAATTAATCTAATTTTATTTTGCCTGTTGATATTAGCCACGATTTTTTTCTAGTAGCAGCATCATAATTAAACTTAACAAAATCTGCTGCTCTTCGCGATCGCTCATTTGATCAACAGCTTTGATAATAAATTTCCGTGACAAAAAAGTGGGAATTTTCTCCAAACGCATCACCACCGTACCATCCGCCCGACTCACCAAATAGACGGGGTTGAATACATAACCAGTAAACATACCCAAAATAGGTATTTCTGCAAATAAAGCATCTGCAACTTTCACCCAAGGATTTTTCTCTTGGATAGTTAAATAAGTACTGTCGCCCTCAAAGATGTCATAACGCGCACGCCAAAGAGATTTTAAACCGCGACGTTTCACTGCACCGATATTTGTCCCATTAGTGTCAGCAAATTCATAACGAGCCGAGAAGTCAATAATGCGATCGGCTTTGATGTAGTATAAGGGGTTAGTTTGTTCAGCATCAGCAAAAATTGTAATTGCTTCTTTGAGCTTAAAAAGTTTCTGTTTAACGTAGAAAACCAAATTACCCTGAGCATTAACAATAGAGATTTGCGGTGCTAATGCCCAAAATTTGAAGGTAAGTTCCAGAGGATACTGCATGATTCAGTAGAAGCGACAAGGTTGATGGCTCTATTAATCCCAAAAGCAGTAAATTACCTATGATTTTGTAAATAATATATACAAATTGATATATTACTTCATCGAAAATAGATGATGAAAAGTGCGATCGCCTATTTCTCATATCATTGCTGTGATGACAGTTGCTTATAATGGCAACATCAAAGAATTTTTCCACAAATCTGCCAAGAGGCTGCATAAAAAAATTAAGGTCAACCTATTGAGTGAGTGTAAGGGTTCAACCCCAAAGAAAAACACTCAAATTTTAGGAGACCGACCATGAAATTCTGCCAAATCACCAGTTCTTTGTTGACTGCTACTGCACTTTTGACCACTACATTCCCTGCTTTTGCAGGCCCCTTTGATGTTAGACCTGCGGGTATTTTCAGACCAGGTAATGTGATTCCTGGCGCTGTCGGTAATGCAAATGTGAATAATTCTACACCTAGCGCACCCAGTAACCCAGTAGGTAATAGTGAAATTCAAGGTTTAGGCGACCATCAATCTTGGGTTGATCCTAAAACTCTCGCCAACGATCCCCGCGCCTTGTGTAGCGATGTTGGTTTAGGTAACAATACTCGCAATAGTTCCAGCAAAATAGCCTTAGCAACCTCTACCAGCGCTCGTTCTAGTGCTTCTCGCAGCCACAATGATGGCGGTGGTGGTGGTGTCAGCATTTTTGGGATTGGTGTTAGCGGTAGTGGTGCTAGTCAAGGTAGCCAAAATAATAGCGAATCTCGTGATAACAACAATAACCGCACAGAAGAAAATAGCAGTAGTTCTTCAACAGTTGTTCAAGGTAGAAATTGTGATGCTTTCGTTAACGCTGCTGCGGCTAGAGACATGAACTACCAAGACAACCTGACTCGCCGTTATGAAATTAAAACTGGTCGTCGCGGACAACAAGTTAACCAATTACTTGAAGATAAATAATTCAACTCTCAATATGACGATGGGCAGAATGTTCATCCTACAAAAAATACAAAAATAATTAACGTGAAAACGCCAAGGTTAGTGCCTTGGCAATTTTTAGCTTTTGGAAAAATTTATGAACAAAATCATGTTTACTAGTGCAATTATGGTGCTGTTAGTGCCAGCTTTAGCAAATGCCGAAATTCCCAAACATACTCCGCAAAACTCCGAACTTCTACCATATTTATTAGATAGTCCTGACCAAAATTCAACGGTGCGGGTGCGTTGTCTTTCTCGCCTAAGACAAGCAGCCATCAGAGAGTATCTTTTAAAGCCCTATGAGAGTAATTCCACTGCCGATACTGTTACTATTGAAATTGCAGGCAGTTGTCGTCATCTCAAAATTCGCGTTGAAGATGATGTAAGCTTTGATGATTATCCAGTTGATAACCCTTATTTAGACGAGCATCATACTAGCTTTAATGATTCCTGGCTGACTCGCAAAGGTTCAGGATGGCATTGGTTGTTGCATCATAGATGACTATCCCGGCTTCTGGGGAATTATCAATCACCCGAAACCATTTGGGTATGAAACCCCGTCTTAAAAGACAAGCGTTTTGTGGGAGGTCTAAATCCTCTTCTAAAACCACTCTGTTACCTGTTTCCTGTTCCCTTTTAACCATCCTGAATTATATGTGATGAACTAATACATTACAGTGGTAATTAACCGCAGATAAACGCAGATGATTATGGAACAACAACCGATACAAGTAATTGGAGGTGGACTAGCTGGGACAGAAGCAGCGTGGCAAATCGCCCAGGCGGGAGTACCTGTAATTTTTCATGAAATGCGTCCCAAACGCTTTAGCCCTGCTCATCATACAGAACATTTGGCAGAGTTGGTCTGTAGTAATTCGTTTGGGGCGATGGCCAGCGATCGCGCTGCTGGATTACTCCACGAAGAACTGCGACAATTAGGTTCTATTGTTATATCTAAAGCTGATGAACACGCGGTTCCTGCTGGTGGGGCGCTGGCGGTAGACAGAGGCCAATTTAGTCAAGATTTAACAGCAGCAGTATCAAATCATCCTTTAGTAGAATTTCGGCGAGGTGAAGTCAATGCTATCCCCGAAGGCATTGTGGTGTTAGCAACCGGGCCGTTAACTAGTCCTGACTTAGCCGCAGACTTGCACCGCTTCACTGGGATGGAGTACATGAGCTTTTTTGACGCGGCTAGTCCCATTATTGTTGGTGAGTCAATTAATCGTGATATTGCCTTTATGGCATCGCGGTATGACAAAGGTGAAGCCGCCTATCTCAACTGTCCGATGAATAAAGAACAGTATTTGCAGTTTTGGCAAGCCCTGTGTCAAGCCGAACAAACAGAACTGAAGGACTTTGAGAGAGAAACGGCGAAGTTTTTTGAAGCTTGTTTACCAATTGAAGAATTAGCACAACGGGGCGAAGATACAATGCGTTACGGCCCCTTAAAGCCAGTAGGTTTATCTGATAGCCGCACTGGGGAACGTCCCTACGCTGTGGTGCAGTTACGCCAAGAAGATAAAGCTGGACAACTGTGGAATATGGTAGGCTTTCAAACTAATCTGCGTTGGGGTGAACAAAAACGCGTATTTCAACTGATCCCTGGTTTAGAAAAGGCTGAGTTTGTACGGCTGGGAGTTATGCACCGTAATACTTTTATCAATGCACCCCAACTGATGCAGCCGACATTACAATTTAAACAACGTCCTACGTTATTAGCGGCGGGACAGTTAATTGGGACGGAAGGTTACACCGCCGCCGCTGCTGGTGGTTGGCTGGCGGGAACCAATGCAGCCCGACTGGCTTTGGGTAAAGAAGCGTTGATTGTACCGCCAACAACAATGCTAGGGGCGTTATTAGATTTTATTAGTTCGGCTTCTCCCAAACATTTTCAACCAATGCCGCCCAACTTCGGGATTTTGCCGGATTTAGGTGCAAAAATCAAAAATAAACAAGAGCGTTATGGACGTTACCGCGATCGCTCTTTAGCAGACTTAGCTAACTGGAAATCCCAATTAGTATCAACCATAGGACTTACGCAAGAGAACGAAAAATTAGGGTTTTAGAGAAGGGTGTGAGGGTGTAAGGGGTAATGGAACTCTGATTAAATCATGATTTTTAGAATCAACTTACACTTGTGATATCGTGTCCGGTAAAAGACTTATCATCAAGACCGCAGGGTGCAGGGTGAGGAAAAGTTTTGTCTTTCTGCACAGATATGCTGAATCATAACTAATTTGTCGGACATGACATGAGATATTCTTAATCTTCTACACCCAGTCTTCACAGATGTTAATAGTATAAAAATCTACCAAAATGAATCAACCACTCATAGATAAAGTTGCATTGGTTACTGGCGGTTCGCGTGGCATTGGTGCTGCGATCGCCAAACGTCTTGCCCAGGAGGGTGCTGTTGTCGCTTTTACCTACACTAGTTCGTCACAGAAAGCCGAGGATTTAGCGCAAGCCATTCAAGCGACAGGCGGTCAGGCGCTGGCAATTCGTGCTGATAGTGCAGATGTTGAAGCAGTGAAAAACGCGATCGCCCAAACCGTAAAGACTTTTGGTCGCCTCGATATCTTAGTAAATAATGCTGGAGTTGCTGCCTTAGCCCCAATTGATCAGTTCTCGCTCGATGAGTTTGATAGATTGATTGCAGTGAACATTAAGGGAGTTTTTGTAGCGACTCAGGAGGCATTACGCCACATGGGCAAAGGGGGACGAATTATCATGATTGGTAGCATTAATAGCGATGTTGTTCCCTTTGTGGGTGGCTCTGTCTATGCGTTGACTAAGGGTGCGATCGCAAGTTTTACCCGTGGACTTGCCCGTGATTTGGGGGAACGTGGCATCACGGTCAACAATATTCAGCCTGGCCCCATTGATACTGATATGAACCCAGCCGATGGAGCTTTTGCCGAGCAGTTAAAAAAGGCGATCGCCATCGGTCGTTACGGTCAAGCCGACGAGATTGCCGATATGGTTGCCTATCTTGCAAGCCCCGGAGCCGCCTTTGTAACTGGTGCGAGTCTGAAGATTGATGGTGGAATTACGGCTTAAACTCTGAATCAAGTACAGTTTTATCAGCAATTAGTTAAGTGTCTGCCCTGAAGGAGTTTGCCTCGAAACTTAATTCACTTAACTTTATTGTAGATGCTCCTATCGGCGAAATGATTACAGATTCGCCGTTTGGATAACTTAACTTCCTAAAATGTTGTAGTCTGTGGCTAGGGTTTTGGCTGCTGTTTGCATTAAGTCGATATCTGCTTGCGACCAAATACGGGGTGCTTGACATTGATGCGCCACGAGTAAACCCCACAATCCTTTGGGGACTAAAATAGGCACAACTAAGTTAGCACGTACCTGGATGCTTTGGAGAAATTCTCGGTGACAGCTTTCTAATGATTCTTGATCAATATTAGCGATCGCTCTAATTCTGCCAGCTAAATACAAAGCTGCATATTCATCAGTAAAACAATTATCTTGCCCTGTGGAACCTAAGATTGAATATTTATCTGAACTTAAGGATTCAAAAGTGACCTGTCCCTGCCACTGCCAATAAAAATAATATAAAATTACGCGATCGGACTGAAGCGATTCTCTCAATTGATTAGTTGTTTGTCTAATCAAGGCATCACGCTGCATTGTGCTAACCAAGCGATCTAAAACTCTTCGCAACCCCTGTTCAACAGGTTTGTTTGATCTGGGGTTAAATTCTTGGTGAGAATGAATTTGCACAGTTACACTAATTACGAGTTAGGGCAAATTTAGAGAATTTCTTTAGTAATTTATCAAACATCTACGGAAAAAACACCAGCTTAAAGAATAATTCAAGAATCACAATCCACTTGATATCAAATTAGATTTCTGCATATTATTGTTAATAATTTCAGAATACAAAATTTTTCATTATCAGCCGTATTCTCTTACCAAATTTCTCAGATAAATTGCAAAAATTAAGATTGATTTAAACTTTGTTGCTTTCATTCTCAAAGATTTTGTTTAAGTTCATCATACTTAGCGCGTACTGCTTGGATATCTTGCCACATCAACCATTTTGGGCTGCCTTTTTCCTTAGATGGGTTACGCAATAAGTAGGAGGGATGAAAAATTGGCATACATAAACGGCCTTGCCACTCTATCCACTGACCACGAATTTTGGTGATTCCCTGTTTTTCGCCAGTTAATCCTTTAACTGCCGTTGCACCTGTTAACAAAATGATTTTTGGATCAACTAAGCGAATTTGTTCTAACAAATATGGAATGCAAGCGGCCATTTCCTGAGGAGTAGGAACACGATTATTGGGTGGTCTGCATTTATTGATGTTACCAATGTATACATCATGCTCAGTAGTTAAATTTACAGATTCCAAGATTTTCTCTAGCAACTGCCCAGATCTACCGACAAATGGTAAACCTGTTTCATCTTCGTTCTGCCCTGGTGCTTCTCCCACAATCATGATTGGGGCTTTGAGATGACCACGCCCTACCACCGCATGAGTGCGAGTTTGTCCTAATTCGCAACGCTGGCACTGATTGCAGTGTTGTGCCAACTCGGTCATATTGTTGTAGGTTCCCGTCAGAATGGGAATTTTGGCATCTGTAGGAATCAGTTCTTTTTGAGAGAAGTTAGATTCACCAAAGAGACTGAGTTGAATATCGCTGCTCATGAAACTACGCTTGTTGGGATCAGCACCTGATGTTTAATTTCAGTAAAATCTCGCTAGATTTATCTGTTGCTCAATACTGAAATTGGTATGAGTTTTATTGTAGCAGCGAATTTAAGTCATGATAAAAACAATGCCCTCAAGAAAAGTATGTTACACACCCCTCTTTTTGAGAATCGTACCCAGGCGGGTGCAGAGTTAGCGCGAGTGATTCAGAATGTGCTGACTCAACAAACAACTGACTTTGGTATTAAACCTGTACCAATTGTCTATGCTTTGCCAAGAGGGGGTATACCAGTAGCAGCACCAATTGCCCAACTTTTAGATTGTCCTTTGACAATAGTTGTAGCTAAAAAAATTAGTCATCCAGATAACCCAGAGTTAGCAATTGGTGCAGTAACTGCGGCTGGTGATGTGTTGTGGAATCAACCAAAGGTTTGTCGCTGGAAATATACATCGCGCTGGCAAGAAACTGCACTCAATCAAGCGATGAATCAAGCTCAAGAGTTAGAAGCATATTTTAGTTCCGCTTGTCCATCAGTGCATCCAGCAGGAGCGACACTGATTTTAGTTGATGATGGGATTGCTACTGGGATGACTATGGCAGTAGCAGCAATTACTATAAAAAAGCTGGCTCCAGCGGCAGTTTGGCTATGTGCGCCAGTTGCACCACTAGAGTTGGTACCTTGGTTACAGCAGTGGTGCGATCGCCTAATTTTCTTAGAAACACCAGAGTTTTTCCGTAGTGTCAGTAATTTTTATACAGAATTTCCTCAAGTGGAAACGGAGGAAGCCCTAGTTTATCTCCAAGCAGCAAATAAGTAAGAGAGAAAGGGGTATAGAACAACTAATGACCATCGACCGAATTTTAGATTTTAAATTTCAAATTTTGGATTGAAGATTCAAAATTCAAAATTTAAAAAGGCGATAGGTTTCCTGACTTTAGGCATTGGGTCAATCTAAAATCTAAAATCTAGAATCCAAAATCGTGTGACTATTCCTGATACTGCATAGCTTTAGCATAATCACCCAAGGCATAGCAAGCAACTTTTAAACTAGCGAGAGCTTGTTCTTCGATGCGACGGTCTTTAATACTTCTAGCTAAGAGTAAGCGTTGTTCATAATATTTGATTGCTTGGCTGTAATCTCCCAGGGCTTCACAGGTAACGCCTAAACTCCCAAGAGATTGTTCTTCACTACGCTTGTCTTTTAATTCTCTGGCTAGTTGCAAACGTTCTTCATAATAAGTCATGGCTTTGCCATAATCATTGGTAGCATAACAAGCATTGCCTAAGTTCTTAAGTACCTGAATGGCACTACGCGGATTGTTGAGAATGCGTGCTACTTTGACACACTGTTCATAGTGGGCGATCGCTTTAGGATAATTGTCCAAAGCATACCAAGCATTACCCAGATTTTTTAGTACCTGTTCTATACCCCAGTTATCTTGGAGTTCTTGCACGAGTTTTAAACTTTGCTCTTGATACTCAATCGCTTGTTTTAAGTTGCCTGCTGCTTTATAAACTAATCCTAGGTTATTTAATGCTGCAACTTGACTACGTTTGTCTTGCAAGTTGCGGGTAATTTTTAAACACTCTTCTAAATATTTAATCGCTTTGTTATGGTCATTTAAGTGTCTGTAAGCATTACCTAAATGAGAAAACGCCTGCATCTGTATAGATGGATCAGGTGTCTCTTTTTTCAAGGTTAGACACTGTTGGGCATAAGAAATAGTACTTTTATAATCTCCAGAAGCATAAGTGACTACGGCTAAAAAAGAAAGTGCCTGCTCTTGTTGTTGTATATCTCCAATTACCTCAAACAACTGTAGAGATTTTTGCAACGACTTCAACGCCGCAATCAGTTCTCCAGCTTGTTGTTGTTGCATTCCTTGGCGCAATAGTTCAGATGCTTCCCATAACTGAGTGTCACTGTCTTCAGCAAACATTGCGTCAGCCGCACTTGGATCAAATTCATGGGTAATGGTATTACGCTTGATTGGCGTAAGGCGGGTTGTAGGCACTGACGTAGGAGAGGTATTTTTGTTATTTTTCCATTCACCGTCTGACATTGACCAATTACCATTAAACTAAGCTGGTAAATCAAGTGTTCCCAAAATCAATGTTTATCTTTCATTCAGAAAGATTACTTTAGTATTGTTGATTTCACGCCAGGATTGATTATGGAAAGAGTGTTGGAACCAGAAGTAATGGACACTTGGGAAGAAGCCATTGATTATGATGCAATGGATTTTACCGAGGTTAATACAGCGTTTGCCAAGGAAGCGATCGCTCTTTGTCCGACAGAACAATGTTTAGTGCTGGATGCGGGGACTGGTACTGGTCGCATTCCTGTTCTGCTCGGTCAAATGCGTCCCCAATGGCAATTGATGGCGATTGATTTAGCTCAAAATATGCTCAAAATTGCTGCGCAACATATTCAGCAAGCTGGATTGTATGAGCAAATTAGTTTGGCATTAGTGGATGCCAAACAGTTACCCTACGCAGATGGAATGTTTGATTTGGTGATTTCCAATAGCTTAATTCACCATTTACCTGATCCTGTGCCATTTTTTCAAGAAATTAAACGAGTCACCAAAGCTAACAGCGGTTTGCTCATTCGTGATTTATTACGTCCTGTAGATGAAACCACCATGAATGCTTTAGTAGACAGCATTGGTAATGAATTTGATCACCGTCAGCAAAAATTGTTTCGTGATTCTCTCCACGCTGCACTCACACTAAATGAAGTGAATCAGTTGGTTACTAGTGTGGGTTTGGTTGGTGTGAGAGTATATCAATCAAGCGATCGCCATTGGACTATGGAACGAAGTTGTCATGTGTCTATTTAATCAAGTCAGCAATACTTTATCTCTGCTACCCCAGCTTATCGATTTATGGGGATTTTTGTATTCCATACTTGTTCAAATTCGGCTTCAGTAATCCCAAATTCTTGAATATCCTCTTCCTGTATTGCTTTATCACATAACATACCGTAATTATCTGCACAGTGGCTACTGTCATAAAATAACACGTTGCCATTTTCGTAAACTTCTATTTGTCTTATGGGATATCGATCATCACCAATTTCGATAAAATAAGTACTCGTACCCCAAACATCATATTCACCTCCCAAGCTTTCCTCCCAAAACCATTTACAATATTGCTTGACTTTAGTTTTTGATAAGAGCATCTTTTTGCCTCCTTTGTTTCCTCCTGGCCAATTCTGTTAGGCTTAACTTAAATTTATAAACAATCTACTTTTAGGAATTCTAAGTAAACATTGATTAATAAATTTCTCTAACAAATATTGTTAGTCATAATTACTGGTAAATATATCTCCTCGATTGCTGAACTTCTGATAACTGCAAGGGCTAATATTCACAGCAATTAGTTTATTTTACCGTAACATTTCCCAGCTTTGTGCCACCATTTGAGCGTAGGATACCGCGCACTTCCATTAAAATTATCCCTAACATATTTTTACCGCTACCATCGGCTCCACAACCCCAATAATAATCAATGGGAGAATTTTCGACAATTTCGGTATTACCTGTATTTAATAATATTTCCTGAATATCTAAATGAGTCTCAAACTTACATAACACGGCTTTCTTCATGATATCGTCTTTAACTTGCTCCCAATCTTGACGCAGAGGACGACTTCTTTCTCTGCCCATTTTTGCTGCTTCTTTGGGAGTTTTTACCAAACGAATTTGTTCTAAATGGAATGTGCCAACAAACTTTTGCGCTTGAAAATAATGTTCACTAGTATACCAGTATAAATCATCCAAAACAAAGCCGTGGTCTGAAAAGTTAGAAAAGCAGCCATATTGTTCACGGGTGCTATAAAAGTAGATAGTCATCGAATTAGTTCTAACAATAGGGGATTAAAAATTATTCATAGCATTTCCTTGGGAATTTGACAAAATTATCCGATAAGCAAGCATTAGCTGTTTGTGAGTGTAGTCAGATATGTTAGGAAAATTTGCAAGCTTGAATGCCAGGAATAATAAGACTTTCCCTCCTGCCTTCTGCTATATAAAAAAATCAGTAATCATAGACGAATCTCTCATAATATAAGAATAGAGACTGGTGTTTTTTGATTACTGAATCGATACTTTATCAATAGAAAAGGTCAAACATTTAAATTTAATTTAAGGTTAGCCAATTCTCTTAAATATCATTGTCTTGATATTTATGTGGCAAAACTTATTATTTTTGCTCTGATAAATTGACTTTAGCTAACGATTTACTATTCGTCACCTGACGAATCGGTAGTTCAACTACAAACTCTGAGCCTTGGCCGATTTCAGAGTGGCAATATATTTTACCGTTGTGTTTATCTGTGACAATTTGATAGCTGATAGAAAGCCCTAGTCCTGTGCCTTTACCGACAACTTTAGTAGTAAAAAAGGGATCAAATAGTCGAGACAGGATATTTTCCTGCATACCGAGTCCATTATCAGCAATCCGAATAACAATCCAATCTTTATTGAGTATGGAAGTAGAAATGCGAATTTCGCTAGGTTTTGCGGCTATTACTTCGGGAGCAGATTTCAAGTTTCGCTCTTCTAACACATCAATCGCATTGGATAGCAAATTCATAAATACCTGATTCAACTGACCGGGATAGCATTCTATTAAAGGTAAGGAATCATATTCTTTGATAACATGAATAGGAGCAGCATCACCTGAAGGCTTCAAGCGGTGTTGCAAAATCATTAATGTACTATCAATGCCTTCGTGAATATTTGCGACTTTAAAATCAGCTTCATCTAGACGGGAAAAATTTCGCAACGATGTCACAATTTCGCAAATTCTTTCACTACCGACTTGCATAGACTGAAATATTTTTGGTAAATCGTCAAATAAGAAGTCGATTTCAGTCTTCTTGAAAAACTCTTGGATTTCAGGCGCAGGATGAGGATGATATTGCCGATAAAGTTTCACACAGTGCAGTAAATCTTGGGTATATTGGTGAGCGTGTTCTAAGTTACCGTAAATGAAATTAATTGGGTTGTTAATTTCGTGGGCAACTCCCGCGACTAATTGCCCTAAACTAGCCATTTTTTCTGCGTGGATAATTTGCATTTGGGCAGTACGTAGCTCATTCAACGCTTGGGCGAGTTGATTAGCTTCTTCACGGGTTTGACCCAGCAAACTAGATTGTTGAAATAAGTTGGCTTGATGTAAAGCGACGCTGATTTGCGCTGCTACTTGGGTGACAAATTCTAGTTCTTCTTCTTCCCAATGACGTGCATGGGTGCATTGGTGAATACACAACAATCCCCATAATTCATCACCTTCCATCAATGGCACAACAATCTGCGCTTTGACTTGGAAGCGTTCAATTACATCCAAATGAGGTACTTTGGAACCAATGCTGTTGACATCAGAAATGACTTGCAATTGCCCTTGACGATATTGCGGTGCGAACTGGTCGCCGAAGCAATAATCTTGCACCTTTATAGACAAGGTAGAATCGAATTTGGGTAGCACATCTTCAACGATAAATTCACCGCTGCAAAAACCAACATTAGGGTCAAAGCGAAATATGCCGACTCGATCTGCTGTTAGCGATCGCCGCACTTCGTGTACTGTAGTCTTCAGGATGGTCTCTAAATCTAATGATTCTCGAATTTTGACGACTAAATCAAATAAAATCCGCCGCTGTTCTGCCGATTGGTGCATTTCGTCAGCGCGAGTTTGAATTTGGCTGACCATTTGAGAACCTTGGAGTGCTACTCCCAGTTGACTAGCTACTTGTCCCAAAAATTCTACTTCTACAGTCTCCCAGTGGCGTGGTGCAGAATGTTGATAAGCTGCCAGCAATCCCCATAGATTCCGTCCAACAAAAATTGGGGTTAATACATAGGCGCGAATTTTGAATTGCTCTAAAATGTCTAGGTGACAGCGCGAGTGTCCAGCTTGGTAGATGTCGTTGACAGCAAAATTTTCATTGTTGCGATAGCGCCCACCTTTGGTTTCTTGGAGATAGGTATCTTCCCAAACGAGATTTTTGCCAAAAGGATTGATGCTGTCCCATTGAGCTTCAACCATGCCAAAATGACTGACGAATTCGCCACTCCAATCTTCGTGAAAACGGTAAACTCCGACTCGCTCCACTCGCAGCAGTTTACATACTTCTTGGCATGTAGTTTTCAAAATCAAATCAATATCTAGGGAGGAGCGAATTTTGCCGACGACTTCTGTTAATGCGCGTTGGCGAGCGATCGCATCTTGTAGGGCAATGGCTTGTTGTTTTGATTGGGTCAAGTTCTCAGCTTGTTGAATCGCCACACCCAATTGCGCTCCAACTTGTGCTAGAAATTCAACTTCGTAATTTGCCCATTGGCGCGTCCCGGAGTGTTGATAGGCTGCAATCAGTCCCCATAGTTTTGTCCCGGTGAAGATAGGCGCTAAGGCATAAGCCCGAATCTTGAATTGCTCAAGAATGTCAATGTGGCATCGGCTATGTCCGGCTTGATAAATGTCATTGACGGCAAAACTTTCGTTGTTGCGGTAGCGCCCACCTTTGGTTTCTTGCAGGTGAGTATCTTCCCAAACTAAGTTTTTGCCAAAGGGGCTGGTTCTATTCCACTGCGCCTCGACCATACCGAATTGGCTGACAAATTCTCCACTCCAGTCTTCATCAAAGCGAAAAACTGCTGCCCTCTCTAGCTTTAAAAGCTTACAGACTTCTTGACAAGCAGTGTTGAGAATAATTTCAGGATTTACTGATGAGCGAATATTCCCGACCACTTCCGTCAATGCACGTTGACGAGCGATCGCATCTTGCAGTTCTGCGGTACGTTGTTTGGTTTGTTCAATGATTTCTGCTTGCTGCATAGCCACACCAATATGGCTGGCAGCTTGGGCTAAAAATTCAACTTCGTTACGATCCCATTGTCGTGGAGCAGAGTGTTGATAAGCAGCTAGTAAACCCCACAGTTTGGCACCAATAAAAATAGGTGCGATCGCATAAGCCCGAATCTGAAACTGTTCTAATACTTCAATATGACAACGCGCATGACCCGCGTCGTACATGTCAGCCACAGCAAACGGCTCATTTTTGCGATATCGCCCTCCCTGAGTTTCTTGCAAATAGGAATCTTGCCATACTAAATCCTGTCCAAAGGCTGTCATTGCATCCCAAGGTGGTTCAGCAAAGCCCAAACAATTGATGAAACTACCACTCCAGTCAGAATTGAATTGATAGATTGCCACACGCTCAATCTGCAACTGCCGACAAATGTCTTGACAAGAAGTTGAACACAGAGATTCTAAATTTATAGATGCCCGAATCTTAGCTAAAATCCTGGCCAAGATTTTTTGGTATTGAACAGCAAGCCCCAACTGTTTATGACATTCTTGTACTGATTTTGATACATCATAATCGTTTGTTGCCATAAAGTTTTGAAAATGAAATACTTAGTTTTAGTGTTCCCTGCTTCACTTTTTTATTCACAGATGTCAACAAAAACCAAATATGCCTTAATGAATTTTATTTGGTTCACTGCTGAGGCGGAACTCGCAAAGTCGGCGCAAAGGCGTTAAGAATAAATCTTTTATTTTAGTTAAACATCTGAATTCATCCTGTATGGATGCAACGCTAGTTAGTAAAAAGCCTATGCCTCTGTCCATATATTGTTAGTCAACATCTCGTTAATGGGAATACTAACGGAGTGTAGACAAGCTCTGCACTACTTTTTGATGACATGAGGTATGTATAGATGGCGACAGTAAACACTACCCCCATCATTCCCGGATATAAAATAAGCTCGCAGCTGTACGCAGGCTCCAGAACCCAAGTATATCGGGCTATCCGCGAATCAGATCAACTTCCAGTCGTCATCAAGCTATTAACCTCAGAATACCCTACCTTTCAAGAACTACTGCAACTCCGCAATCAATACACCATTAGCAAAAATCTCAACATTGTCGGCATTATTCAGCCATTATCATTAGAAACATATAGCAACAGTTATATTCTGGTGATGGCAGATACAGGAGGAATCGCATTACGCGAATATATGCAAACTCATCCCCTCTCCCTGACAGAATTTTTGAGTATTGCCCTTCAACTAACCACCAGTCTCCATGAATTACATCAAAATCGAGTGATTCATAAAGATATTAAACCCGCAAATATCTTAATTCATCCCCAAACAAAACAAATCCAAATAATTGATTTTAGCATCGCTTCATTACTACCAAAAGAAACCCAAGAAATCAAAAATCCCAATGTTTTGGAAGGAACTTTAGCTTATATCTCCCCAGAACAAACCGGGAGAATGAACCGCGCCATTGACTACCGGAGTGATTATTATTCTTTGGGAGTGACATTCTATGAATTGTTAACCGGAGAATTACCATTTAATAGCACTGACCCAATGGAGTTGGTGCATTGTCATTTAGCGAAAATGCCAACAGTAATCGGGAACAGGAAAGAAATTCCCCAAGTGCTTTCAGATATTGTGTTGAAATTAATGGCGAAAAATGCCGAGGATAGATATCAAAGTGCTTTGGGATTAAAGCATGATTTAGAACTTTGTTTAGCGCAACTCCAAGATACAGGAGTAATTACAGATTTTCTCATCGCTGAACGGGATGTTTGCGATCGCTTCTTAATTCCCGAAAAACTATATGGTAGAGAAACCGAAGTTAATCGCTTATTACAAGCCTTTGAGCGCGTCGTCAATGGCACATCAGAAATGATGTTAGTAGCGGGATTTTCCGGGATTGGGAAAACCGCTGTCATTAATGAAGTCCACAAACCAATTACCCGACAACAAGGCTATTTTATCAAAGGTAAATTTGACCAATTCAATCGCAATATTCCCTTCAGTGCCTTTGTCCAGGCTTTGCGAGATTTAATGGGGCAATTGTTATCAGAATCGGATGCAAAATTGGTACAGTGGCGCAGTCAAATTTTAGAAGTGGTAGGAGAAAATGGACAAGTTTTGATTGAGGTAATTCCCGAACTAGAACGAGTGATTGGTAAACAACCCCCAGCACCGTCACTATCGGGAACTGCGGCACAAAATCGGTTTAATTTGCTGTTTCAAAAGTTTATTGCGGTGTTGACGACAGTGGAACATCCACTGGTGATATTTTTGGATGATTTACAGTGGGCAGATTTGGCTTCTTTTGGGTTAATTAAACTGTTGATGGAGGAGAAAAACTATCTGTTGTTGTTGGGTGCTTATCGGAATAATGAAGTGTCGCCCTCACATCCGTTAATGTTGATGGTGGAGGAGATGAAGAAAGTTGGGACGACGATTAATACTATTACTCTAGCACCCCTGATGGAGCAGGATACCAATCAGTTAGTAGCTGATACTTTACGTTGTAAAACCGAGCGAGCGCAACCTCTGACAAAATTAATTGAGCGTAAAACTCAAGGTAATCCGTTTTTTATTACCCAGTTTCTCAAGGCGTTATATGAAGATGGGGAAATTACATTTAATCATCAGCAAGGTTATTGGGAATGTGATATTACCCAAATTCAGTCTTTATCTCTTACTGATGATGTCGTGAAATTTGTCGCCAAACAGTTGCAGAAGTTACCTGAAGCAACGCAAAATGTTTTGCAGTTAGCTGCTTGTATTGGTAATGCTTTTGATTTAAACACTTTAGCCATAGTTTCTCAGCAGTCTGTCACTGATACTGCAACCGCATTATGGAAAGCTTTGCAAGAAAGTTTGATTTTGCCCCAAAGTGAACTATATAAATTTTATTTGAGCAACACGCAAGCCAACGGCAATAATAGCCATATCAAAAATATTACCTATCGATTTCTGCACGATCGCATTCAACAAGCTGCTTACTATTTAATTCCAAAAGACCAAAAAGCAGCTACTCATTATCAAATTGGACAACTGCTATTCCAGCATACCGACAAAGCAGAACTTGAAGAAAAAATATTTGATTTGGTCAATCAATTTAAACTAGGAATCGATTTAGTTAACACTCAAGAGCAGAAATATTTAGCTGAATTGAACTTAATTGCCGGACGCAGAGCTAAGATGGCCACGGCTTACGCCACATCTGTCCAGTATTATGCAGCAGCTAGAAAATTGTTAGCCAATGATCATTGGCAAGAATCATATAACCTAATGCTGGCAATCTACACTGAAGCGACGGAAGCTGCTTATCTAAATACTGATTTTGAGCAGATGGAACAGCTATCGAAAATAGTACTAAGTAAAGTTAATAATATTTGGGATAGCGTACCTATTTATGAAATAAAAATTCAAGCTTGTATTGCCCAAAATCAACTGCGGTTAGGACTAGATATATCTGTGGCGGTTCTGCATCAGTTAGGGATAAATTTACCTACTCAACCAACTTACCAAGATATTAATCAAGCATTAGAGAAAACTCACTCAGTATTGGTGGGAAAAACCACCGCAGAATTACTCGATTTGTCTTTAATGACAGATACTCGCGCCCATGCTGCAATGCGGATTTTGTCGAGTACGTTTGGGGCTGCTTATAATGGCTGTCCGGAAATGTTACCCTTAATCATTTGTGAGCAAGTTAATTTATCTATTCAACACGGTAATACAGCTTTATCTGCTTTTGCCTATGCAAGTTATGGTTTAATTCTTTGTGCTTTTACCAGTGCAGTGGAAACAAGCTATGAATTTGGGCAATTAGCTTTAAATTTAATGGAGAAGTTATGCGCTCAACAACTGCGTGCCAAGATAGAAGCAGTATTTAATAATTGCATTAGACATTGGCAAGATCCTCTTACGGCTACGCTCACGTCTTTATTACAAGGCTACCAAAGTGGATGGGAAACAGGAGATTTGGAATGGGCTGTGTGGTGCATATTTGGTTATAGTTTCCACTCTTATTGCGCTGGCAAAGAATTAACGGTATTAGAACAAGAGTTAGCTACATATAGTAAGGCGATCGCCCAACTCAAGCAAACCACAGCACTTAATTATCAAAAAACCTATCACCAAGCTACTTTAAACTTACTAGGTTGTAGTGAAACTCCTTATCTGTTAATAGGGGATGTTTACAACGAAGACTTAATGTTACCCCGACATCAGGAAGTTAATGATCGTCCGGCTGTGTATCACGCCAAAATCAACAAACTGATTCTCTGCTACTTATTTGGTGAGTATGAGCAGGCGATCGCTGAGGCTGCTATAGCTGCACAATATTTAGATGGCGTTCCGGGGTTATTTGTCAGCGTTTTGCTGCCTTTTTACGATGCTTTAGCTCAGTTAGCTATGTTGCACCAAGGATTTGAAGGTGAAGCATCAGCTAGTTTAGAGCGCGTTCAACTTCATCAAGCAAAACTTCAGCAATGGGCAGATCTAGTTCCCCAAAATCATTTGCACAAATTTAACTTAGTAGAAGCCGAACGCTGCCGTGTTTTGGGCAAACCTTACGTTGCAATGGAATTATATGATCAGGCGATCGCCGGAGCTAAGGCAAATGATTATATCCAAGAAGAAGCATTAGCAAACGAACTCGCTGCCAAATTCTACCTCAATTGGCACAAAGAGAAAGTCGCCGCAGGTTATATGCAGGAAGCTTACTACTGCTATGCTCATTGGGGTGCAAAAGCCAAAACTGATGATTTAGAAAAACGCTATCCCCATTTATTGCGTCCAATTCTGCAAAAAACCACACAGAACTGGAATCCATTAGACACACTGGCGAGTATGGCTAACCCCAATGTTGTCATTCATTCTTCCTTGACAACTTCCCTTTCTTCTAGTTCATCAATTAATACAACTCTAGATTTTGCCGCCATTCTCAAAGCCTCTCAAACAATCTCTGGCAAAATTCAACTTAATGAACTACTGCACCAACTAACTCAGATAATTTTGCAAAATTCTGGTGGCGATCGCTGTACCTTAATTCTGCTGAATAATCAAGGAGAATGGTTGTTGAGAGCCATTGCTACACCTGAGAACACAGAACTTTTTGCCGAACCTTTAGAAGGTCATCCCAATTTACCTGTCAAGTTAATCCAATATGTGAAAAATACTCAAGAAATTGTAGTGATTGATGAACTCAAAACCAATTTACCTGTAATTGATGAATATTTACGGCAACAACAACCAAAAAGTTTGTTGTGTTTGCCCATTATTAATCAAGGACATTTAATGGGGATTTTATATTTGAAGAATCACAACACCAGCGGTGTGTTTACCAGCGATCGCATCCTAATTCTCAACTTTCTTTGTATTCAAGCTGCTATTTCTTTAGAAAATGCTCGCTTGTACCAACAAATCGAAAATTATTCTTGTATTTTAGAAGCAGAGGTAGAGCAAAAAACCCAAGCTCTCAACCAAAAAGCCCAAGATTTAGAGCAAACTTTAACAAAGTTACAACAAACTCAAGCCCAATTAATTCATACAGAAAAAATGTCATCTTTGGGGCAATTGGTAGCAGGAATTGCTCACGAAATTAATAATCCAGTTAGTTTTATCAAAGGAAATATCACTTATACAAAAGGTTACTTCCAAGACATGATGAGTTTGCTGACACTTTATCAGCAAGAATATCCAGAACCTAGTCCAGCTATTAAAACCAAAAGTCAAGCTATTGAAATTGATTTTCTGTTTCAGGATGTGAATAAAGTTCTCGAATCAATGGATGTAGGGAGCGATCGCATCAGCCAGATTGTGTTAAGTTTACGCAATTTTTCGCGCGTGGATGAAGCGGGAATTAAACTGGTAGATTTACACAGTGGCATTGAAAGCACACTGTTAATTTTGCAACATCGCTTGCAATATGCGGCAAATCAACCCGAAATCCAGATAGTCAAGGAATATAGTAACTTACCTCTGGTGAATTGCTATCCTAGCCACTTAAATCAAGTTTTCCTGAATATTATCAACAATGCCATTGATGCTATACGAGATGATTTCCAATGCGGTGAAAAACCACAAATTCGGATTCGCACTGAATTAATAGACAATCAACGCTTACGCATTGCGATCACCAATACAGATAGTACAATTCCCGTAGATATTCAAAACCGCATCTTTGAACCGTTCTTTACGACAAAACCCATTGGTCGTGGTACAGGCTTGGGGTTATTTGTCAGCTATTCGATTATCCAACAACATCACGGCACTTTGACTGTGCGATCGCACCCAACTAAAGAAACAGAATTTGAGATTATTATTCCTATTAACTTTGTTGGATAAAAAAGCATTACTGAAGATGAAAACATCGTCATTTACGGTCAAATAATGCAATTAAATCATTTTTAGATACTAACATTTGATTGAGAGCTTCCAGGGCAATTGTTTGGTAACGAACATGAGCATCAATGAATAAACCAATCGTTTCAGCGATTAAATTTCGGAGTTGTTCTTCTGGCTGTGTAGCTGGAAAGTCTAGAAATGGTCTACTAGTTGTGGAATCAAATGGATGGGTAATAGAAAAATGGTTAGCTCCTTCCAGAAGAAGTAAATAACTATCTTCTCTACCACCTGCGATCGCTTCTTGGAAAGTCCGAATAATCGGAGTTGTAGGTTGTTCCCAAGTCACTCCATAACTATGGCTACTCTTCGCAATCACTCCATCACAGGTTCCGCCAATCATTAGTAAAGGTAAGGAATCAGGTAAAGGTAAGATTGTGCCGGCTTCATATCCTAGGTTTACATTTGCTGCTGTATGTGCGCCATAAGCAAAGGCGGCTACTACTTGTGAGCAAAATCTTGGCTCTGCACTTTCAATCGCCACTCTACCACCCGCTGAATGTCCACCTAGAATGATCTTGTCTAAGTCAAGTAAGCCAGCCAAAATCCCTTGCTGTTGTAAACTCTCTAACACCCTTAGCAGTGTTGGGAACGCGGAAGCTGTCGGGCCTTTGCCATACATAATAGGAGGTAACATTTTCAGATCAACACCTGGAGTGAGAGCCACCACCCCAGGCAAATTTTCGGCAATCCAGGAAAATGTAACGACAACAAGCCCACGCTGTGCTAATTTAATCGCCAACCATTGATAAATTTCAGGGCCACAGTTAATTCCGTTGAAAAGAATCACAACTGGAAACTTAGATTCTTGAGAATTAGCAGGAACAAAACCCAAATTCCCTTCTGGTTCACTACCTGATATTTGGGCTGGGTAGAAAACTTTCAAGTGAATGCTGTTGTAGGGTGAAGAACTATCTTCAACTGTCGCAGCGTGGAAAAATGCCCGAACATTCATGAAATAACAATTTCAGCTACTTAAGTGCAATACAATATTAACGATTCTTAAGTCCAGACTGAGCCTTCATATTATTGATGGTTACAGAGGAAGTTGCAGCAGAAATTCTGTACCCTCACCGAGAACAGAGTTACAGGTTAATTTCCCACTGTGGGTTTCTTCTACAATTTGACGCGCGATCGCCAAATCAAATATTGCTATTTCTCAGTATGGCTATGAAGCAACCCAGCAATTTTAAAAACAAATGGGCGAAAATTCTGATGCTTAAGCCTGAGAAAATCTCGCATGGTGGATTGAGGTGGTAATGCAACTTAATCTATGGACGTTTTAGCACAACTGCTTTATTTCTTGCGTTTAGTAATCCATCTGATTTACCAAATCAGCTATTTATGGGAATTGCTCAAACATCTCTTCCAACCAAGAGTACCATTTAGATATCCAACGTCAAAGACTCAACATCAGCCACGGCGAAACCAGAAGTATTCCCGTTCATACATAACCGACCCAAAAAACAGAGAACTACAACATAAGTTAATAGAAATGTTTCGTGGCGACAGTGCAACAGCCAAACGATTGCTGAAGCGTCAAAGGCAGTTACATAAAGGTAAGTCTGATAACTGGTATCTCGAAAAAGTAATTTACGATTTGGAACGCGATCGCCGTTGCCTCTAAAATGCTGAAAGCAGTGGGTGACGAGGGATTTGAACCCGCAACCAATAGATTAAGAGTCTACTGCTCTACCGTTGAGCTAGTCACCCGCATAGATTACGATTATAGCAGATTTTTTCGGGTTTTGCCAACGTAAAGTTAATCAGGCAGCGGATTACAGTGTCGTTGATCAAACAAAATTCAGAAGTCAGTCGTCACGATTCATTCTGACTTCTGAATTTTGCTTTATCTCGGAAATTTGATCATGAAGGTAGTTTGACCATTTACACTCTCTACATTGATTGAGCCACCTAAATGCTTCACCATTTTCTGTACTAAAGCCATTTCTAATCCTGTACCACTATATGTCCAAGGATCATTTTTCATCAGACGATGGAATGGTTCAAAAATTCGCGGCATTTCACTGGCGGGAATTTCTAAGCCGGAGTTGCTAATCTTCAGTTGTACCGCATCGGCTGTGAAATCAGCGAACACGCTAATTGCTTCGCCTGATGGGGTATATTTGCACGCATAGTTTAAAAGTTCGGTAATAATCCGTTCTAAATCGGTGATGTCTGTTTCTAGAGGTGGGAGTTGCTGATTAATATTGAGGTACAATTTTTGTCTTTGGCAATGGGAAAGGTCTCGAAAAGACTCCACAATGGGAGGTAGCCATGTTTGTAAATCAATGGCGATGAATGTGGGAGTCTGCGGTTCGGCTTCGATATATGAGAGTTGCATTAAATCGCTGATTAACTTACTTTCTCGCCCACACTCGTTCTGCAAAATCTGCAATAGTTGGGGTACGATTTCGATATCTAGGATGCCTTCTGGGGTAAGCACACTTTCGAGGGTTTGGGCGGCGAGGCTAATGCTGGTTATGGGTGTGCGTAGTTCGTGGGAAAGGGTTCTTAAAAATTCATTTTTCAGGCGTTCTTGCTGCGCTAATACTTGCCTTTGTACTTGATTGGTAGAGTCAATTTTAGCTTGGCGAAGGGCGATCGCACATTCGTTGGCGACCTGCTGCACTAAACTAATTTCCCATTCATCAAACATATCTTGAGTAGCTCGATTTAGCCACAAGTTACCCAAAATGCCTTGGTCGTCAAAAATTGCACAAGCTAACTGGGTGAGAACCTGTAATTGCGGGTGCCATCCGGGAACTATTTCTAAAGATTGCCAATGTTGTTTTGCTAACAATGGTTGATAAACTGCTGGCAAGTCTGCAATTTTCCTGGTCAGTCCTTGATATTCAGGTGAGGTAGTTGTGTGTTCATAAGTCACGGTTGTTTGCGTTTCGCAAGCACTGTAAATCTCAATGTAACAAGACTGGAGTTGCAATAACTGAGTTAGTTCTTGAGTGGCTGTCTGCATTACCAGAGTTGCTGGTTGATGATCGCGGATTTGTTCGGTAATGCGGCGCACTAGTAGTTGAAAGTTTTGGGCTTGCTGTATTTGGATTTGATGCAGCTGTTTTTGTAATTCTAGCTGGGTTTGCAGATGTTGTACTTGCTCATGCAGTTTGGCTTGGTGGACTGCTATACCAATTTGGGTTGCGAGTTGTTTGAGTAAGTCAATTTCGATTTCTTGCCATTGATGGGGTTGATGGCAATGCTGGGCAGTTATTAGCCCCCACAACTGCTGCTGTGACCAAATCGGTACGACTAAATTAGCCCTGACTGTCCAAGATTCTAGCAACTTGACTTGGCTAGGATGTAAGCCGGCTGTATAAATATCTTCGATAATTTGAATACAACCACGTCCACGACGTTCTTGATATTTGCCAATCAAGCTAGAATCGGGGAATTTCTGCCCTATACATGAATTGGCTGTGACTGTCGATTCGGCAATGACTACACCAGTTTCGTCTGGTTGAATAGAGTAAACCAAAATGCGATCGCCACTCAAACAATGCCGCACTTCTTTCACAAGTTGATGCAGCAGTGTATCTAAATCTAGCGATTCTCGAATCCATTGGGCGATCGCTTCTAAAAGTTGCTCTTGGGCTGTCTGTATTTCTTTCGCTTGGGCTACTTGCTTCACGGGAGTGATATTACTACTTGTGCCAATCAGTCTGTAAATTCTAGAGTTCGCATCCCGCAATGGTGTGAGTGTGGTACTCCACCAAGTCGCCACTCCCTGAAATTGCAAGCATTGTTCGTAGGAAATAGTTTTACCAAACCGCACACAGTCAGCATAATGCTGACGCACTTTTGCCGCATCAACTGGTGAGAGAATATCTTCGGGTTGTTTCCCCTTCAGATTTTCGGAACTAATTCCTAGCCATCGCTCATGGGTTGGATTTAAAGCTACGTAGCGAAAATCTCCATCTTCGAGAACATCCACAATAAATATAGATGTCTGCACAGAATTATAGATGCTCAGTAAAAACTGTTCACTACTGCTACTGTGTTTGTCTAATTCTGTGTCAAAGAGAATCTGAGAATGCAATTGTTGTTTCAACTCAATGGTTGATTCACCCGGATTTATATTCATCGGAGCGTCCCTGTCTGCTATTAATGACTCCTTTAAGCGCTACCCCTGATGATGCTAAGTCATGAAAAATGCTTTTTAGCGCTACAGCAAAGCATTGTCAGTCTTTGCTTGACTGATATTTGGCTCTTCTTTTATTTCTTATCAGAAATAGCAGAAATTTAATAGCAGTAAACTCAACAAATATAGCTCCTTGAAGGTAAGAGTACATTTGCAATTGGATGCAAACTTATTGAACATTGTTTATGAAGAATGATTTAAGATTGTTGCACATATCTAAGTATACTCAAAAGCAATATTTGCCAAAACTTACATTTCTTAATATTATTTTAATATACAAAGCAATTAACATCATAATAACAAAATATTGCAGAATTATTTGAACTTCATCAGTGATGAGAAACTATCGCAATAGTCGGTAAGCATTGATCCCTGTTAAGATTGCCACCACAATCCAAGTAATTGCTAAACCGACAACTTCACCTAAAAATAACCGTGTGAAGCGGAATAATACTATTCCCACAATTGAACCGGTGGGTACAGCGATCGCCCAACTAATCGCACTGATAAATATCCAGCGCCATGACAAAGCCACAGACTTGCGGATGGCTGTCCATTGCGCCAAGCCAATCACAAAGCCACCAACAGCACCTAAAGTTGTCCCCCAAAATACTCTGAGGGGAAAAGTTTGTGTATTAGGAACAATCCAACCCACAGCACCCACACCAATAGCGGTGATTGTCGCCCAAGCTAACAAAGTAACTAACACCCAGCGCCCAGACAAAATATGATCGCGAATGATCAAACTTTGGGGAAATGCGATCGCCAAACCTCCCAAAGAAGCTTGCGCTACCCCCACATCTGACTTTTCACCGACTTCAATCCAGCACAAACTTACCAGAAAACCGGCCACAGTAGCGATCGCCCACTGTAATGTAAAACTAAATTGAGGTTTAGTAGATGTGAAGAACATGAAATTCTCGCCAGTAAAGCACGGTAGAGATTACTATACAGCGCGAGAAAAATCAAAAAAGTTCAAATGTGGTCAAGAGTCAATGGTCATTAGTCATTAGTTATAGCGGTAGTCAGATATGTTAGGACAACTTGAAAGCTTGAATGCCAGAAATAGTGAGACTTTTCCTTCTGCCTCCTGCTATACTTAGCGCCCCTCCTTGATCAAAGCCTGAGTCTGCTACCTGTTTCGTCTACGGGTAAAGGTCTAATAGCTTTAGTGTTAAACAGTTCTTGGAAAACTTTGCGCCGTTTGTGGGGTGTTTCGGGTGCGATATAACCCCATAAACTTTCCCAATAAAAAAAAGAGATACCAGAAAAAGAGCGATCGCGCACCATATCAATTTGTTCTTTAATTTGAGAAATTCTTACCGGATTTCGCAAAGTTCCCGTAGAGATACCAATAACTACCGGAATTTTAGTTTGGGCTAATTTCACGGCTGATTGTTGCAGTTCTGTTCTAAAACTATTTTGGTTATGGCGGTATACTTGCAACACCAACTCATCCACCCAGCCATTTTTTACCCAAGTTTCCCAGTCTTGCAGATAGTATTTATAAGCAAAAGCTTGTGCATTCGGAGACAGCGATAATTTAGCATTCGGTTCAATTTCTTTGATGCTGCGATAGATTCTACCCATAAAAGCGGTAATTTTGTCAGCCCGCCAACGCATCCATTCTGAGTTAAACGGGTCATTAGGTGGATTTTTACCTTGATGTTCTTGCTTGTAGAGTTGGACTGTGAAGCGATCGTAACCAAACTGTACAGGCATCCCAAAATGGTCATCAAGTTGAATACCATCTATATTGTAATTACTCACAACTTCCAAAATCATCCCTAAAATAAACTCTTGAACTTCTGGATGTAGAGGATTTAACCAAGCCTGCTTACTTACAGCCCCATTGTTCACATCTTCCGGCAAAAATTCTTTCACAGAATTTACACCTTCTTGCCCAATAGTTAACCAATTAGGATAAAGTTTGGCTAACTGAGAATTTGGCGGTGTCATAAAACCATATTCAAACCACGGAATAACCGTTATACCTTTTGGTTTAGCAAGTTTAATTATCTTTGTTAAAACATCCTGTCCACCGTGCATAAAATTCAGCACAGGTTCAGCTTCTTCACCAATAATATTTTTTGCCACATTACTTTTGTAAAAAGTATTGCCTCGATTCCACACCACAGGATAAATCGTATTAAAATGCAATGCAGATAGTTGATTAATAGCGCGGTCAATTCCCCAAGGTACAAATAGAACACCACTAGCGACATTAGTTAACCAAACACCACGAATTTCTGTAACGATTTGCTGATTTTTTGGTTGAGAATAAAATGAAAAAGAAGGGAGAGAAAATACTGTGATGCAAAGTATAAATTCTAAAGATATTAAGTAAATAATCCAATGTTTAGTCAACCGATTCATTAGTAGGTTTGACTGCGTTTGAGAAGGACACTTATAAATACAAGATAATTTAGCATCTTCCGGATAATAATACTTCTATTTAGGCGATTTAATTTGAAGGTTGTTGCACGCAAAATTCAATAGAGGAATTTTATTATGCTCCAAGATGATGAGTTACTAGATATTGTAGATGAGAAAGATTGCATTATTGGAAAGAAAAGACGTTCAGAAATATATTGTCAAGGACTATGCAATTTTAGAGTTGTTAATGCTTTTGTTACTAACTCATTAGGTCAGCTATGGATACCTCGACGTTCAGCAGAAAAACGCATTTTTCCTCTTTGCCTTGATGTGAGTATGGGAGGTCATGTTGAAAGTGGAGAAAATTATGAAGATGCTTTGCAACGTGAACTTAATGAAGAATTGAACTTAGATTTAAACAAGGTTAAATTTCGTTTATTAGGATATTTAACGCCACATCAACATAAAGTATCTGCTTTTATGAAAGTTTATGAAATTGAATTAGATTATGAACCTAATTACAATAAAAATGATTTTGTTGAGAGCGTTTGGTTATATCCTCATGATTTAATAAAATGGTTGCATAATGGTGAACCTGCCAAAAGTGACTTGATCAAACTTGTGCAAATATTTTATGCAAAACAAATTTGACCAGTCAGTTTGACAAGCTGTTAGGTTTAAATCTACGTGTAAAAATACATTTGTTAATATCTTTCGACACCTTCAAACTGCTTGTGATTCATAGCATTTGCGGCTTCGCCACAGGTGCGGGGTGTGGGGAATATCTTCTCTGGGTTGGCTAAACCTTGGGGATTAAATACTTGTCGTACCCATTGCATAGATTCTAAATCAACTTTGTTAAACATTTCTGGCATATAGCATTTTTTATCTGAGCCAATACCATGTTCACCAGAAAGACTACCACCAACTTTTACGCAGAGTTTGAGAATTTCTCCGCCTAACTCTTCAACTTTTTCTAATGCACCAGGTACAGAATTATCATAAAGAACTAAAGGGTGAAGATTCCCATCGCCAGCATGAAAGACGTTAGCAATTTTATAACCATACTGTTGACTTAAGTTTTCAATTTCTTGCAGCACGTAAGGCAATTGAGTTCGCGGAATTACACCATCTTGGACATAATAATCTGGGCTTAAATGTCCAGCCGCAGCAAAAGCAGCTTTGCGTCCTTTCCATAATTTTAAGCGGGTTTCTGGGTCACTTGCTGAGGTGACATTCCGCGCTCCATTTTGTTGACAAATTTCGGTAATTCTTTGTTTCAGTACTGCAACTTCTACTTCTAAACCATCAATTTCCACCAATAAAATAGCGGTAGCATCGCGCGGATAACAATTAGTTGCCACAACATCTTCTACAGCATTGATGCTAATGTTATCCATCATTTCCATGCCACCAGGAATTATCCCGGCACTGATGATATCAGAAACACTAGCTCCGGCAGCTTCTACACTTGTAAAGTCTGCTAATAATACACAAATTGATTCGGCACTTTTGAGAATTCTCAGGGTAATTTCTGTGGCGATTCCTAAAGTCCCTTCCGAACCAACAAATATACCTGTTAAATCATATCCCGGTGTTTCGGGAATTTGTCCACCTAAATCGACAATTTCGCCTTCGGGAGTGACGATTTTTAGCCCAAAAACGTGATTAGTTGTGACACCATATTTTAAACAATGCACTCCACCGGAGTTCTCGGCAACATTGCCGCCAATTGAGCAGATAATTTGACTGGAAGGATCTGGTGCATAATAAAAACCTGCACCGCTAACAGTTTGCGTTACCCAACTATTAATTACTCCTGGCTGTACAACTATGCGCTGGTTGTCTAAATCAACGCTAAGGATTTGTCGCATTAATGAGGTGACAATCAATACAGAGTCTTCTAATGGTAAAGCACCACCAGATAATCCCGTACCGGAACCGCGAGCAATGAAGGGGACAGAATACTGATTACATATTTTCACCACTGCGGCGACTTGTTCTGTGGTTCTTGGTAATACAGCCACAGCGGGACGTTGACGATAACTAGTCAAACCATCGCACTCATAGGTAATCAATTCTTCGCGGCGTTTAATTACCCCATTTTTACCAAGGACAGCCTCAAATGCTTTGATAATAGGTTGCCAATTGCGTTGTTGTTTATCTTGGGTAAGCATAAGGTTTCGGGTAGATGACTCTGTAGAAGGCAGGAGGTAGGAGTAAATTTATATAACTATTATTATTGTTGCAAAGATAGCAGTTTAGAGGGAAAAATTGCGATCGCGCTTTTCAAGATTAGCCATATATCCCCTGTCATCTGTCCCCTGTCACCTATCACCTATCACTGATTTTTCGGCTTGCGTAATTTTTGCGAACCAATGGGAACGAGAATTTGATTCAGACTCCGCAACTGTTCGGCTGTACCCATACAAATTAGTGTATCTCCTGACATTAATATTGTGTCACCAGTGGGGCCACCGATGAGATTACCATCGCTACGGCGAATCGCTAGGACTAATGCGCCAGTTTGCGATCGCAGTTTGGCTTTTTGCAGTGTTTGTCCCACAAAGGGAGAGAAGGCGGGATCAAGTAAAAATTCTTCCATATACAGTTGTCTGTCTGCACCCGAAAGAATCCCATCGACAAAATCTAATACTTGCGGTCTGAGGGCAGCTGCGGCCATCCGTTTTCCCCCAGTAATATAGGGTGAAATTACGGCATCTGCACCACCGCGTTGTAATTTTTGTAACGCTTCTTCTGTACTGGCGCGGGCGATCGCCCGAATCTCTGGATTTAATGTTTTTGCTGATAATACTGTGTATAAATTTTCTGCGTCAGAAGGTAGTGCCGCAACTATACAAATGGCTCGCTCAATCCCCACATGGAACAATGTATCATCTAGTGTGGCATCACCCTGATATACTATATAACCTTCCATCTGCGCCCGTTGTACAGATTCAATCTCCGAATCTATGATTACAAAGGGTACACTTTCTGCCCGAAATTCTCTGGCAATTTGCCGACCAGTACGACTAAATCCACAAATAATATAATGTCCTGTCAAGGATTCCATTACCCGCCTCTGTTGTCGTAGCCGAATTCCTTCTTGAAAGTAGCCTTCAATGATGGCTTCTGTAAATCTATTGACAATATAACCAATATTAACTACGCCCAATAAAATCAAGGCAATGGTAAATAAGCGTCCACGGCTGCCCAGAGGGTGTGTTTCTCCGTATCCCACAGTCGCCAAGGTAATGACTGTCATGTACGCGGCATCTTCCCATGACCACGCCTCAACGAATCTATACCATAAAGTGCCAATCAGGAACACACCCCCAAGGGCGATCGCTCCTGCCATTAACTCTTTTTGAATGCGTTGATATTTTATCTCAAGAGTGGAATACAAAGTTATTTTTCACCAGTGTTCTTCGTTTAAGGATATTTAAGCGTTAGCCTAAAAGAAATCATAATTTGCGATCAATCCCAAGAAATTTTTAACAATTTCGAGGAAACTAGTAAGTAAGTCTAAGATGAAATATTTTCAGGAGGAGCGGTAGTGAGCTTTCAAACTCTAGTTGAAGAAGCCAGCATCCCCCCAGCATCAGGTTCAGTGTCATCTATTCCTTTTGATACGGATAGCTTTAACGAAGCCGTGATGTCAACTTATGGTCGGTTTCCTTTAGCCCTGGACAAGGGTGCAGGATGCCGGGTTTGGGATACACAGGGGCAGGAATATCTAGATTTTGTGGCAGGAATTGCCACTTGCACACTAGGACACGCCCACCCAGCAATGGTTGAAGCTGTGACACGCCAAATTCAAAAGCTGCATCATGTTTCTAATTTGTACTACATTCCTGAACAAGGGGAATTAGCCAAATGGATTATCCAACATTCTTGTGCCGATCGCGTATTTTTCTGCAACTCTGGTGCAGAAGCTAATGAAGCGGCGATTAAATTAGCACGTAAATATGCCCATACAGTTCTAGAAATAGACAAGCCAATTATTTTAACGGCTAACGCCAGCTTCCACGGGCGGACTTTGGCAACGATTACCGCTACCGGACAACCCAAGTATCAAAAATATTTTGATCCCTTGGTTCCTGGTTTCCATTACGTACCTTACAACGATATTACCGCTGTCGAAACAGCCATTAGTGAGTTGGATGAAGGAGATTATCAGGTTGCGGCAATTTTAATCGAACCATTACAAGGCGAAGGCGGCGTGCGTCCTGGTGATGTGGCTTACTTCCAAAAACTACGGCGGATTTGTGATGAAACCGGCATTTTATTGATTTTTGATGAAGTGCAAGTCGGGATGGGGCGCAGTGGTCATTTATGGGGTTATGAACATCTGGGTGTCGAACCAGATATCTTCACCAGCGCCAAAGGTTTAGGCGGTGGAATTCCCATTGGTGCAATGATGAGTAAAAAATTCTGTGCTGTTTTTCAACCAGGAGAACACGCCAGCACTTTTGGTGGGAATCCCTTTGTTTGTGGTGTGGCGCTGAGTGTTTGCCAAACCTTGGAAAAAGAGAATATTTTGCAGAATGTTCAAGAGAGGGGAGAACAGCTGCGTTCTGGATTAAGAGCGATCGCCACCAAATACCCTAATTATATTTCTGAGGTGCGGGGTTGGGGCTTAATCAATGGTATGGAATTAGCAGCAGACATTGAGCTAACTGCTGGTGAAGTTGTCAACGCCGCCATTGCAGAAGGTTTATTACTTGTCCCCGCCGGGCCAAAGGTTGTCCGCTTTGTCCCACCGCTAATTGTGAGTAAGGCTGAAGTTGACCAAGCTTTGCAAGCTTTGGATACAGCACTAGCGAAAATCACCGGTTAACAAGGGAAAGGTAAAAGTAAAAAGTTAAAAGGCAAAAGTAAAGAAAATTGCCTTAGAGATTGTTTTAAAAGTAGTTAGCTGTGATTTTAAGCACTTATTGATCCCCCCTAACCCCCAAAAAGGGGGTAACTGAATTAAAGTCCCCCTTACAAAGGGGGATTTAGGGGGATCTAAAATGTTAGCTTACTGACAAGAGAACTTTGAAAACATCCTCTCAATCCCCTAAATTTTTAATTTATTTATGGGGATTATCTTTTTACTTTTTACCTTTTACTTTTAACTTTTAAGGCTTTCCACCAATTCCTTTTTTAAACGCTGGGCGTTCAGATATGCGGTTGATATATTCCAGAACTGCTGGGTACGCGCTGAGATCTAGTTTCAGCATCATGGGGATGTAAGCAAGAATTGATCCCACAGCCACATCCGCAACGCTAAATTCATCACCCAATACGAAAGGTTGTTTTTGGAAAATCTCATTCAGTGGAGTTAACAACCGGGGTACTTCTCGTTCTCTGGTTGATTCTGTAAAAATTCCTGATGCCAGGGTAGAGTTAGCAAACAACACCCATTGATATATTTTTGCCCGTTCTTCTGGGAAAGCTGAAGATTTGCCATACTTTTCATTCAAATACAGCAAAATTGCGCCAGATTCCCAAAGCTGAAAGTCTTCATCAACTATTGCGGGGACTTTACCCATTGGGTTAATCTGTAAAAATTCCGGCTGATGATGTTCGCCTGCTTGCATATCTAGCTGGACAAACTCATAGGGAATTTCGAGTTCTTCGAGATACCATTTTGCGATCGCCGCCCGACTAAAAGCACCGCCGTAAAGTTTTAGCATAATTCCTTGTATTTAAAGAACTTTATGTGTATGTGAATGCTGTTTCACATTGTCTTCTTTATTCACAACTCTGGCAGCATTTAATACGCGTTTGCGTTCAATGGAATACTTAAAATCAGAGTAAGTTGTACCTAATGGAATCAAATTTTTGCTGTTTTCGCTGCGTTTATAAGTCCGCACCGCTGCAAACACCCGTTGAGCAAATTCTTCCCCAAACTGTGCCGATGTGGGGAAGCCTGGGGGTAATAATGGTGTCTCACCATCTAATACTGCCCCCAAGGTTGTAGCATAAGCCAGTTTGTAAGAAGTCGGAATATCTTTCATTAATGCTTCTAAAGACGCAGAGGGAATTGGTTCAATTACTTCAACTTGATGAACTTCCCCATCTTCTTTAATAAAGCAGGTTGCCAAGCCAATAACGACATAATCATCAGCGGCTAAATCGGCAGTATTTTGATCAGAAATTGCTGTTGTCATCAGAAAAATTGTCGCAAAAATTTAAAATTCAGAGGGTATAACTAGAAACTTGCAAATGCAAACTTTGGTGAAGGGAGAAACACCGCAGCCAAAAAAACAGCAAAAGCGTCTTTAAGTTGCAATGTTTCTTTACCCTTTTCTCTATCTCTTTATGATCGGCTAGTAGGATTCTACCAAGTTGTCGCTCATTTTCCATTTTCCCCTCATTGTCTTTATTTTGGAGTAGTAAATCTTTAGTAGGGTGTGTTACGGCTTTAGCCAAACGCACCACCGGATAAAACGGTGCGTTAAGCACTTTGATGAAATTCAAGGTTAACGCCTAGCTACTCGCATCAATAAAAATAAACCTATAACTAAGAAAATAAAATTAGGCAACCAAGCACCCAAAAAGGGAGAGATAATACCTGCTTGTCCGATCGCCCCACTAATAAAAAACATTAAATAGTAAGTAAAAATCACAATCACACACACCCCAAAACTGGTACCTCTACCAGTACGCTGAGGTACAGTTCCCATTGCTGCCCCTACTAAGCCAAAAACTAAACAGACAAACGGTAAGGCAATTTTTTGTTGAATTCTCACTTGCAGCTTGCGGATTTTTTGGCGATCGCCGCCTAATTTCTCCACTGTTAACTGTTCTAATGATTCCGAAATATTCATCTCACCATAGTCGCGGCTTTTTTCTACCAGACTCAGTGGTGTGCGGGGTAGTTTGAGTTGTTGCTGTTCAAAACGTAAAATGTTCCGATATGAACCATTGGGAGCAACTAAATAAATAGTTCCATTATAAAAATCCCAGACACTTTGCGAACCATTCCATTGCGCCGATTCTGCCACAACTACCTGATTTAGCCCTTCTGTAGATCTATCAATAATTGTCAAACCTTTCATCTGTTTACCATCAAATTGGTCAGCATAAAAAAGCCGTGCCAGTCGCTTGATTTTACTTCCATCGGCCTCTTGAACATCGCGGTATTCTGGATAGAAAATATTTTGCTGTTTTAAAATAGGTTTGTCTGATTTTAGGGCGCTGTCTAGAATTCGATTGGCTTGATAATTAGCCGTTGGTGTAACTTGTTCGTTAAAGACAAATGTCATACCTGTAACTATCAAGCTTAACATCACCGCAGGTAGCACCATCCGATAGACACTCACCCCACAGCCGCGTAGGGCAATTAGTTCACTTTCGCTAGAAAGACGGCTGTAGGTCATTAAAGTAGCCAACAGCGTAGACATAGGAAAAGCTAACACAATAAAATATGGCATCTTTAACAAGAAAACTTGAATAGCGATGCCTACAGGTAGACCAGATTCAACAATTTTTCTAATTAGATCAAATACCGCATCAATTGTCACGCCAATTGAAGAAAATGCCCCAACGCCAAACAAAAATGGTGGGAGCAATTCACTGAGCAAATAACGATCCATAATCGTAAATGGCAGCAGTGAATTAATACTATAAAAAGACTTTTGATTTGTAGCAATCATAAGCAAACAAAATTTGAGTGGTCAACCCTGGTTAATTCGTAATTTATGAATTTAAATATTTAAATGTGAAAATTATCACCTAAATAGTATTGCCTTACTAGAGGATTGCTGTAAAGTTCGTCTGATGTGCCAGCCGCGAGAATTTGTCCTTCACGCATAATATAGGCGCGATCAGTAATGGCGAGAGTTTCACGCACATTATGATCTGTAATTAAGATTCCCATACCGCGATCGCGTAGTTTTGCCACAATTTCTTGAATTTCCGCCACAGCGATAGGATCAACCCCTGCAAATGGTTCGTCTAACAATAAGAACTTTGGCCCTTCTTGTCCAGCCGCTAAAGCTCTGGCTAATTCCGTCCGTCGTCGTTCTCCACCAGAAAGTTGAATTCCTTTGCTGTAAGCCACTTTTTCTAAACGAAATTCTCGCAGCAAAGTATTTAATCGCTTCGACCACTCTCGTTTGGGAACATTTGTTTGCTCTAAGACCAAAAGGATATTATCTTGCACACTCAGTTGGCGAAATATACTGGCTTCCTGCGCTAGATAGCCAATACCCAAACGCGCCCTTTTGTGCATTGCTATACCAGTAATATCCTGAGTGTCTAGCCAAACGCGCCCTTGATTTGGTCTTTCTAAACCTGTCGCAATGTAAAAGGTCGTGGTTTTACCAGCGCCATTTGGGCCTAATAAACCAACGACCTCACCTTGGACAACGGAAAGATTGACGCGATTGACAATGGCTCGCTTGCCGTAAGATTTGTGAATATTCTCTAAAACAATTTTCACTATCTGCGTTTATTGATACTAAGTAAGTTGACCTGCATAATTATGATTGTGAGGATAAGCTAGAAGATTATTCTCAGCAGTTCTACTTAAATATTAATTGGCAGGCTTGAGATTTGGTGTTTTGGGGGCTGGTGTAGTGTTTTGTCCGCCTAGTTCTGAGTCTTCCACCATATAAATCGACTCTACTTGACGATTGCCTTGGGGTAAAGCCACAAACCTTCCTTCATCAATTAAATATGTCACTTTCTCGGCGCGAATACTATTGCCGCCTTGTTGCAAAATATAGACATTGCCACTGAAATCTATGCGGCGTTCTTTGCTAAAATATTGTGCTTGAGCCGAAGTTGCTTGGATTTGCCGCGCTGGATACAACATTTGGACATTACCACGCGCTGTGATAATTTGACTTTTAGCGTCATATTCTTGGATATCAGAACGGATGGTTAAAGGGCGATTACCCGCAGCAGATTGAGCCGTTGCTGTTTGCGTTTGGCTAGGAAATGTCAACGCACCCAAGAGTGCGGTTGGTAGTACCAAGGCTAGACCAAAGCGACGTATTTGTGATGTTAGCAGTTGATTGCAGAGCTTCATAGAAATTTGGGGTTCAGGATTTTCGATTGTCTACTCATTATCTCAAGTACTTTCTCCAGCGATAACCTCTACAATCTGGAATAGCTTGGGATAAGTGATGGCTGAAACACTGACGTTTTGCCTAACGCTGAAGTTTCACGTAAATTTTAAATCATCATCGTCTGATGCTGATTTCTAACACAAGCGATCGCTCTTTGTATCGGGATGTTATCATGACTTAGGAACATATTCGCATTTCTCAATACCTGGAGAGGTGGCAGAGTGGTTGAATGCGGCGCACTCGAAATGCGTTAAGGATGTAAGTTCTTCGGGGGTTCAAATCCCCCCCTCTCCGTTGATTACTCTCAAGTAGCGTTTGCTGCTGCAATGCACCCAAAAATACGGCGCGTTACGGCTATTGATGATGCTTCCGAATGCTCAAAGCTAGACTTAGCAATAACATACCCTAATTAATATTTACCCAGATAATTTATTAAATTATTCTCGTTTTTCTTCATTCACAGCAATTATTTGCTCAATTTGTTCGACAGTGAGTTGTTGATACTGTTCACTTGTCATTTCTCGAATGTAGTTAAATATTTGTTCAACTGGCGTTCCCGAAATTTCAGCCATTGAATTAAGAGCAGCATTTAACATCAGAACATTAAAGACATACTCTTGTTTGGTGAGAAATACAAAACCATCACCTTTTAACATATCTATCCACCATCAATCTAATTAATTTTTTACAACCTTACACCCATATATAATAGGAAAAAGTGGACAGGTAATAGGTGATAGGTTATGGCTTACAGCGTTAAAAGTATTTTGTTGTCCAGGTGAATCATTGACTGATTTCTTCACCACCTTAATCTATTAGCCAAAAATCTCCCCGTTTCAGTTTTGTTGCAGTAAACTAATACCATCTTTTGAGGAGTGCATGATGGTAAACCAAAAATTGATGCAATTACTTTCCTTTGGTTTTATTAGTTTTTGCTTTTGTTTTGGTCTGGGGATTGGTATTTTCATTCGCTTTGGACAGTTGCAACCATCCAACGCTGCTACTACGGCTGAACCAGAGATGTTACCATTCATGATCCCTGCACCTACATCATCACCAGACGATAGCATTTTTACGTTAAGACCCTAAGCTACTTAGTTACTAACATTACTATCTGTTGGTGGCTTTTCATCTTTGGAAGATGGATTGTCACTAGAAGAATTTTGCTTACGTTCGATAGTTGGGACAACTACAGCCGAAGAATCTGAGCTTTTTGATTCTGTGGTTGGTGGTGGTACTGGTATCACTACAGGATTTGATCGCTTGCCTGATGGATTTGGGGTAGCTTGATTACTAGTAGCTGGTGAAGTATTATCAGGCGATCGCTTGGCTGAACCTTCCCGATTAATTTCCCGATAAGAACGGTAAGCTCTCAGTTTATCTACTAATGATGGTGTAGGTGAGGTGTTAGGCGCAACAGCAGCTTGTTCAGGATTTTGCCGAGATGAGGTTTCTGATTTAGTTGTGGAAGGATTTTCTCTACTAGTTGCTGCTGTTGGCGTGGGTGCAGGACGATTATTTCTGCGGCGTTTTGGAACATAGGCTGATTCAGTAACAGCCGTATTTTGAGTATTTTTGTTAGTGTTAGTTGCTTCCTCCACAGATGACTGTGAACCTTGGGGATTAGTATTGTTTTCCCCTGTTTTGGTGATTGGGTTAGTAAACAGTGGTTTGGAAGAGGACTCTGGCTGTGTATTTGAGGAGAATAGATGAGTTATGCCAAAACCTGCGGTAGCTGCAACTAAGGCTACACCCACACCAATTAAGGCTTGAAAACCAGCTAGTTGTTTGGTAAATGCTGTAATCGGATTTAGACGCGCTTGCTTGTGTTTCTTACCGAAAACACCTCGTCTTGGCTGGGATGATAAATCAACGGTGGCGACTATATTAGTTGCTACGCCTGGAACTATGCCATTGCTTTCGCTACCAGGCAATAGTTGTAACCATTCTGCCACAGTCGATGGACGAAAGCGCGAATCAACCGCCATCCCCCTCATCACAGCTTGATTGACTGCTGCACTTAGGTGGGGTTGTAATTCTTTTGGGGAAGCCATTTTTTCGCGATCGCGCAATAATGCTGGCATAGGAACCTGTGCTGTTAACAAAGCATACAAGGTTGCGGCTAAACCATAAACATCTGTAGCTGGGGTGCGCGGCGCTTGTGTCAGGTATTGTTCAATGGGTGCGTAGCCTTCAGACACTATCCCTGTGTGAGTTTGTTTGACACCACTATTAAATTCCCGCGCAATGCCAAAATCAATTAATATTACCTCTTGAGTTCCTTGGCGGAGGATAATATTATCTGGTTTGATATCGCGGTGCAGCAAACCATTATTGTGAACTACCTGTAAAGCTGCACCAATTTGGCGAATGTAATGAATAGCTGTGGCTTCGGGTAAGGGTATCCCTGGTAGGACAAAAGCATTACCTAAAGTGTCACCAGGAATATATTCCATCACCATATAGGGTAGCCCTTCTTCGATAAAAAAGTCGCTGACCCGTACAATGTTGGGATGGATGCAGGTAGCTAGTCGTCTGGCTTCATCTTGGAATTGGCGCTCGAACTTGGCAAAATCTGGATGTTGCCGCAAGCGTTCGTTAATAGTTTTCATCACTACATCTTGACCTAAGTAGTGATGCGTAGCCTTAAACGTAATACCAAAGCCACCGTGTCCGATTTCTTGGGTGAGGGTATATTTTCCACCCTGCAAAATTTTGCCTGCTAACATAGATATTTTGCGTTTTGAGTCCTGAATCCTGAATGAGCAGATAAATGGCTCCCGATGTTAAACAGCCTCCCCATCATAGCTACAGCTTGGTCTTTTTCATGATACAGTAGGCTTACACATTGCATCTTGAAAATTGGGTGAAGGTAAGGCAGGAGGCAGAAGGCAGAAGGCAGAAGGCAGGAGGCAGAAGGTAAAATATTGCTGCTGTTGACATTTACACTTTGAAAATGTTTTTTTCTGCCAAACATTAACAAAGTTTATTTTCTACTCCCTACTCCCTTTTTAACCTACATTCTTTCTAAGACTTGAATTCCCAACAGTGATAATCCCAGTTTTAAGGTTCTGGCGGTTAAATCACACAAAACCAAGCGAGATGTGCGCTGTGGTTCTTCTGCATCCAATACCCTAACGCCATGAGTGCGATCGTAGAATACATTAAACTTTTTACTCAATTCGTACAGATATTCACATAAACGATTGGGCAATAAGTCTTGTTCCACATTACTAACAACTTCACCCAATTGTAGTAGATACTTTGCTAGGGCAAATTCTGTTTCATGCTCTAATATGACTTGAGCATTATTGCCCAATTCTTCAAAGTTAATGCCACCCTTACGGCTAATACCTTGAATCCGTGCATAAGCATAAAGCATATAAGGCGCGGTATTGCCTTTGAGATCCAGCATTTTGTTATAGCTAAAGATGTAGTTACTAGTGCGGTTTTGGCTCAAGTCAGCATATTTAACCGCGCTAATACCAATTATTTGGGCAACATTAGCAATAAATTCTGCTGTTTCAGTACGATTATCTTCTTGTAATCTCTGTTCTAAATCAGTACGAGCGCGGATAATTGCTTCATCGAGCAAATCTCGTAATCTTACACTTTCCCCAGCACGAGTTTTGATTCTTTTCCCATCTTCCCCTAACACCAAGCCAAAGGGAACATGCACTAGTTCCACATCATCAGGAATCCAGCCGGCTTTGCGTGCGACTTGGAAAAATTGAGCAAAGTGATTGCTTTGTCCTGCATCGGTTACATAAATGATGCGTTTGGCTGCATCTTGTTGAATGCGGTAGCGTAAGGCGGCTAAATCTGTTGTGGCATAGTTGTAACCACCATCAGTTTTCTGCACAATTAAAGGTAAAGGTTCACCTTCTCTATTGGTATAGCCTTCTAAGAAAACAACTTTTGCACCTTGGTCTTCGACAAGTAAGCCAGAGTTGGCTAAATCTTCCACAATGGCGGGTAGCAATGGGTTATAAAAAGATTCACCTCGCTCATTTAAATGGATATCTAGCAAATCATAAATAACTTGAAATTCTTTGCGGGATTGTTCACACAGCAGTTTCCAAGCATGAAGGGTATCTGCTGCGCCTGCTTGTAATTGCACAACTTCTTGGCGTGCTGTTTCTTGGAAAGTTTCATCAGCATCAAACCGCTGTTTAGCTTGGCGATAAAAGCTGACTAAATCACCGATATCTAAGGCGTTGGCGGTAGTTAAAGCTTGGGGGTAAACTTCGCGCAGGTAAGCAATGAGCATACCAAATTGCGTACCCCAATCACCCACATGGTTTAACCGTAAAACATCATGTCCGCGAAATTCTAGAATTCTGGCGATGGAATCACCAATAATTGTGGAACGCAAATGTCCGACGTGCATTTCTTTAGCAATATTCGGACTGGAAAAATCGACAATTTCTTGCTGGGGTGTTTTCGCTTGGGGAACGCCTAATCTAGAGTCTGGGTAAATAGCCTGGAGTTGTGCTTGTAGGTAGGCTGTTTTGAGTCTGAGGTTGATAAAACCGGGGCCAGCAATTTCTGGTGGTTCGCAGATTTGCGAGACATCTAACTTTTCAACTATAGCAGAGGCGATCGCTCTGGGTTGCTGTCCTAATTTTTTACTCAGCGATAAAGCCACATTCGCTTGATAATCACCAAATTTCGGATTCCCCGCAGGCACTAAAATAGGGTCTACTGTGGCGTATTCATCACCAAAAGCAGCCACCATTGCCTGCTCAAATTTGATTTTTAATTGTTCTTGTGTAGCATTCATATATAAATGTTATCTGTGACAGGCAAAATACGGCTGCTGAGAGTGGGATATCTCAGAAGCCTGATTATTTTAACCTTAAAATATCGCAGTTATTAATTGCATCAGGTACTCTCACCAGCCTCTCACACCTCATCTCAACTCATCAATCGAGTTTTAAGGCATTAACTGGTACTTCATCCCAAGAATCGACTATCCGTAATATTGCTGTCCAACCGTCGGCTTTTTGTTTCTCAGTCAAATTGTTTGCAAACGACTCATGACAATCTTTGGCTTGAGACTCATTACAACAGGCAATGCAGGCATAAATCATACCCGATGGATCAATTTGCTCATTTACCCAAATAGTCATGGAGTATCCTCTCGAAGGCTATACATTAACAAGGTATTTGGTCATTTTAGAATACTAACAAAGCTTAAAAACCATTAATCATCAGCAAAGTTGCCCATTGTGGGGGTCAGGGTTCAAGTTTGTTGGGACGATTAATGCTAATCACTGCTGTTGAATTGTTACCCATCCTCCCCAAAATTTTTTACTCTCACCTACTGCATATATTTGTGTATAAGTCCTAAAATCATCGTCTAGCTTCATCAAATGCAATATATCTTACCTAGATTTCTTAAGTAATTCGACTGATGACATTCGCTAGTTTGCGAACAAAAATATACTTAATTTCTCAAAATGCAATTCCAAATTAATTCACAATATCAAATTTATATCAATTCAATTTGATAGCCTTTGATAGAGTTATTTGGAAGTGGTAATCAGTCAGATAATGATGATTGACAAAAGCTTTTAAAATCTCAAACAAAGGGATTTAAACAACATTATCAATCATAAAAATTTGACAAAAATCAACATTTTAAACATAGGAGAGAAAATGTCTTATCCAGGTTATTTGTTGCAACAAGGCTGTGAAACCCAAGATGTATATATGGTGCAGCAAACTTTGCAAGCATTGGGATATTCTCTAAGTGCTGATGGTGCATTTGGCCCGATAACAGAAAATGCTGTTCGACACTTTCAAATGACACAGGGTTTGAACCCTGATGGGATTGTTGGCCCTAATACTTGGTATGCGTTAATGTCTCAAGGCTGTTAAATAACTAGTATTCTGTGGCAGATAACTTGAGAGGTGAGTCCTCTCGATTCTGATTTTGGCAGCGTTATAAAACATAAAAGGTCAAGCATTTACTGTGGCAGATATAGATATTAGTGTCATCATTGCGTTGGCACTAATATTTATGATTTTTTTTGAAGACGGATGCTTTTGAGTAAGCAGATAAATGCTAAAAAATGCAAAGTATATAAAAACATAAAATCGCTCATACAAATATAGATTAGCCAAGGAATATTCAAAGAATGGTTCATACAAATGGACAGCCTGCTGTATCTTCAAAATCACAATTAGATATAGCAATTGATGTTTATGAAGACGCTCTAATTGCCTTAGAAGAATCACCGATACAAGCAACATTTGACCAAAAAGTGGCTGTGTTAGTAGCGCGTGATGGGGTAGAGAAGAAAAGGCAAATGGATCAAAACCCCACTGGTATTACTTATGCCAGATTATTAAGTTTAGATGAGCGCCTCAAAGCACAAGTAAAAGTTCTCAGTGAGGATGATGAACTAGCACAATGGAAAGATAGTCTCAATGCTCCTCCAAATATGTGGTGGTGGCATTTAAAATATCCGTTAGCTATGTCACCTACCCAGGTAGCAAAACGCTATCAACAAGCTATCTCTGCATTATCAGCAGCGCTTCCCCATCCTACTCAAGAACAAATTTTAGAAGTATTACTAGCACGCGATGCCATTGAAACTTCTCGTGATAATCAACCTTTACCAGAACATGTCGCTAAAATTGTGATCGACCTGGATGAAAAGTTGCGATCGCTCTCGGATGTGATTACTAGAGATGGTAAGTTGGAGTATTGGAAAAAGAGTTTAAGTAAAACTACATCTAATACTTGGTGGTGGGAATTAAGTAACATTGAACCACTACCAGCACAAGCAATTAAGCGTTATCAAGAAGCTCTGGATGAAATGGAAGCTCCACCAAAAGCGGCTTCAGAAGAACTATTAGAAGTATTGTTAGCACGGGACGCTGTGGAGAAAGCTTGGACTAAGCAACAACAACCACCGCGTCATCTCACTGAAAAAATTATTGCATTAGACAAGCGATTAAAAGCGCAATCTTGGTCTTTTGCTAACGATGATATTGTTGATGAATGGAAAAATAACCTGAAGCCACCAGAGATGAATTGGTGGTGGTCTTTTACTCGTTCTGTTCCTTTACCGAATGAAGCGATCGCTCGTTACGAAAAAACAATTGATGTAATTGAAAGTAGCAAACCGCCTTCCTCCGATCAACTTTTAGAAGCACTTTTGGCTCGTGATGGAGTAGAAGAAGCATTAGAACAAGCTTATCGCAATAAACCCGTTCCCGAAAAACTGGCTAGACAACTTATTACTTTAGACAACAAATTAAAACAATACCGACTTGATTTGAACAAAGATAACCAAATCAGACAATGGAAAGATAGCTTAAAACGGCAAAATCGCTGGTGGTGGGAACTCAAACCGGCGATCGTTGGTTCGGAAGAAGAACCGGGTACGCGTCGTGACTGGTTACTCAATACTTTGGCTGTACTTTGTCTGGGTGTTGGTGCTGCGTTTACAGCTTATAGCAGCCAAGTATTTTTCCAGAAAGTCGAAGGACAAGAAGTTCAACAAGCCGACTTATCACAAAACATGGCGGCGGTATTACAAGTCATCGGTTTGGGTGCAGGTGGTGCAGCAGCCTTAACCAGCGGTGGTAGAAAAACCCTCGAAAAACTATTTACAAACTTACAGTTACCGCCTACCAAACAAGCACCCACAGCCTTAGCGATCGCCGCAGGAATGACAGCTATTACAGGTTCTGTGGCGACATCATTACCAGCATGGGGAAAAGTTTACATTACTCAAGGACAAGGATATTTACAAAATACTAACTGGCTGAAAGCTCAAGATAGTTTTCTTCAGGCCAAAAAATTCATTAGTAGTGATGAAGACAAAGCCAAAGTAGAAATTGGTTTAGGGGAGTCTTCGGAACATTTAGGAGATTTAGTCAAAGCTAAAGAATATTACAAAAAAGCTGCATCTCTAGACAATATCGAAGGTATGACTCGCTATGCTCGACTCAGCATGGTTGATTTCTTCCTCAAAAATCCACCAGATTCCAGAATTCAACCTTCAATAACTGATGAAAACCTCAGACAAGCTCATCTTTTTAATCAGCGTGCTTGGCTGAAAATCTCAAAATTGTTGGCTAAAAATGAGCAAACTCCCGAAAAACTCAACAAAGAGTTATTGAATTTAACTCAATTAGCTCGCACAAATGGCGCACTTATTAGCGCAGTTAAAGATTTATTAGTATCTCCAAAAGATGGTGCTTTGCAGGATGAAGAATTTCGTCAGCGCTATTGGACTGAAGGTGTAGCTGGTATTTTTAAATCAAATTTGGATGAATTGAATTACCTGAAAATTCCTGTAAAAGATGCGCTTCAGATTAGAGCTTTGTGTTTTGCACACATCACAACTGAGCAGATGAGATATACAGAAAATATTACAAATGTTCCTGAAGCACTCTCAAGTCTTGTACCGGAGATGATGACAAAATCTCCAGATGCTCCCAATTGCTACGATGATAAAGCTCTGAGTGTCTATGATTTTTCGCTGATTGAAGCTTTAGCGAAAATATATAAGATGCCGAAATTTAGAGTTGCGGGGACAAGTAATAATCAGCCGCCGCAGGCCAATCCTAACCCAAACCCTGCGCCAGAAGCTGATAATCAAACTCCGCCAGCAACTGAGGCTCAACCGCCATATTAACAAACTTAAACTCAGGTGCGATCGCCAAGGAACAAAACCTGCTGTAATTAACTGGGAGGCGCTATCTTCTCAGTTAACTAACAGTAAGAAATAGGAAGTAGGTAGTGGGGAATAAGAAAATAGATATCTTATTTAATCACTGGCAGTACACACTACAATTTTTTGGCGTTGACCAATACAAAATTGCCGCAACTTTTACTCAATTAGTTGCGGCATATTGTACTGCTGGCCGTTATTACCATACACTGCAACATATTCATCATGTTCTGAATAACATTCAGACTTTGCAAGCCTATACCCAAAATTTACCTGCTGTACAACTTGCAGCTTGGTTTCATGATGTGGTTTATGATACTCAAGCTAACGATAACGAAGCCAAAAGTGCGGAATATGCTTGTCAGTTATTAAATAATTTGGCAATTCCTATCAGTCAAATCACAATTGTTCAGCGTCTCATTCTCAACACAAAACACCACCAAGCGGCTATTGACGATATTGATAGCCACATTTTATTAGATGCTGATTTAGCAATTTTAGCTGCTGACCCAGTTGATTATCAAAAATATGCTCACGCTATCCGTCAAGAATATGCTTGGGTAGCAGAAGTTGAATATATTCAAGGTCGCAAACAAGTACTAGAAAAATTTTTGCAACGACAGCATATATATTTTACACCTCTGATGTTTGAGGTGGCGGAACAATCTGCTAGAGCTAATCTGCAAGCTGAAATTCAACAACTTTCTTGTAAAAAAATTTGAGCAAGCAATTAGGCAAAATGAGAAATCAATATGCCTAGTTGCTTAGTAAATTTACACTTCCACAGGTGTATTCACCTGCTTGACTTGCGGTGTTGCTACCATCTGCATCCCGGCTGGTGTGGCTAAAGTTAAACCACGACGCACAGGACGCACAGGGCGTTGATTGACTAGAGATACTTGAAACTGAGACAAAATTGTTGCCAGGGCAATTTTCATTTCATACTGAGCAAAAGCCAAACCGATACAACGACGGTTTCCGCCACCAAAGGGTAAATATTCGTAGGGAGAAAATTGTCTCTCTAAAAAGCGTTCTGGTTTAAATAAGTTAGGTTGTGGGTAAACAGCTTCTCGATGATGCGCTAAATAAATACTGGGGACAACTGCTGTGCCTTTAGGTAACTTGTAACCCATAATTTCAATTGGCGACTTGACGATTCTAAAGAAGCCATTGATCACAATTGGGTAAATTCGCAAGGTTTCTTGGCAAACTGCTGTTAAATAAGGCAATTTGGCAACAATACTGGGTTCAGGGTTAACTCCCAAGCTATGCAATTCTTGGAGTAATTTTTCGCGGACTTCTGGTAAACGGTCAATCCAGTACAAAGCCCAAGTCAATGCAGAAGCAGTGGTTTCATGTCCCGCAACTAACATTGTCATTAATTCATCGCGTAATTCTGCATCTGACATAGGCTTGCCATCATCATAACGAGCCGAAATCAATAAACTGAGGATATCTTGACGATTCTGCCCAGATTCGGCACGACGTTCTTGAATCAACGAATCAATTAGTTGATCAATTTGTTGCAGTTGGCTTAAAAATTTTCCCCAAGGACTCCATTTACCCCAATCGCGTTGCATAACCTGAAAAAATAAGGCGGCGGACATTCGGGAAGAACTGATGAGGTCTAAGACAGAACTAAGTAATTGGCGCAGTTGTTGAAACTTGCTTCCTTCATCCACACCAAACACCACGCGCAAAATCACACGCAAGGTAATTTCCTGCATAGAAGCGCGGATGTTAAAGGGTTTACCTATCAGCCATTCATTGCTAACTTGTTGAGTAATTTCCTGGATAGCTTGACCGTATGCCCGCATTCTCTCACCATGAAAAGGCGGTGTGAGTAATTGGCGTTGGCGTTGGTGGCGATCGCCATCCAGTAAAATCAAGGAATTATCACCAAGCAAATATTTTAAAACGCCGCCTCCGCCACCAGTCGCAAAGTGACTAGCATCAGCAGTAAAAATCTGCTCTAATGCTTGGGGATGACTGAAATACACCAAATGACTACCACGACTGCGCCAAACCGTAAAGTTGTCACCATAAACTTTGGCAAAATCTTCAACATACTCTATCGGCCGAAAAATAAACTTAATGATTCGTAGCCAGTACGGGACTCTTGGCCCATCAGGCAAACTGTTAGTTAGTGTCATAATATTTTGCCAGCATTTGCATTTATCAAGACTATTTTTATTTTGGCGAGTTTTTCTGCTACTGCGGGTCACACAAAGCGGTATATTCTTGTATGGCAGGATCGGAAGTAAGCATAAGCAGTGCCAAAAATCGTCGCTATCCTCAACGGTAAAGGAGGAGTCGGCAAAACGACTACCTCAATCAATTTAGCTGCACAATTTGCCAAGCAAAGAAAAGTGCTAGTAGTAGATGCAGATATTCAAGGTTCTGCCAGTTGGTGGTTTGGGCGCAATGAGCAAGGAATGGGCTTTGATTTATCTCAAGAGACAGATCCTCAACTTTTAGGAAATTTACGTAAAATAAAAGGTTACGATTTAGTAGTAGTGGATACGCCTCCGGCGCTGCACTCTGAAGCATTGGCAACAGTAGTAGCGATCGCAGATTATATAGTTTTACCTACACCCCCAGCAGCAATGGATTTAGCTGTTCTCATTGAAACAGTAAAATCAGCTGTCGTCCCCACAGGAGTTCCCCATCGTGTACTCTTAACTAAAGTCGATGCGCGGAGTATTGGTGAAGCTATGGAAGCGCAAAACACTCTCGTAAAGCTAGGTATCCCTGTTTGTAAAGGCTTCATCCGTACCTATAAAGCCCACGAACGAGCCGCATTAGAGGGTGTCGCAATCAATCAATGGCGAGGCAAAAATGCTTGGGAGGCGGAATCAGACTACCGCCGCGTGGCTGATGAACTACAGCGTGATTGGAGAAAATAATGGCTAGGAAACAAAATCTCTCTGACTTAATTCAAGCAGAAGCACAAAAATTAACACCTAATAGTGCAGTCGATGAAGGTGCAATCGAAGTCCCGGCTGTGCAAGTTACAGAAGAACAAACAGCAGCCGCAGATGTAGAAATAGCTGAATCAACAACTGCTAAACGTAATACTTCTACAAAAGCAGATTTAGAAGCTACTATTAAAGATTTACAAACAACTTTAGAAAAAAATCAGGCCACCGAAAAAGCTCTGCAAAAGCAAATTAAAGAATTACAATCAGCTTTATCTGAACAAAAACTATCAATAGAACACCTCACACAAGAGCTTGATGAAACCAAAAAAACAGCACTGCAACTTGCCGAAGCTAATTCTAAGTTAATCGAAGAAAATAAAGCTCTACAACAACCAAAGGCAAGTATTGTCCCTCAGAAGAAGGAATATTACAATCCAGTTGATTATAGAAAATCTCATCGCTCACCAGACATACTCCCCGATATGCCAGCAGAAACTAAAGATGATTTCGCTGCTAATACTTGGTTGTATGATTAACACTGATTTGCATTGTTTTTAGACTTAATCTAGTTTTTTTTAGTAAATCGCTAGTGTGGTACGTTAGGCTGAAGCTATAACGCATCACACTATTTTTTATGCTTTCATAGCATAATATCAGCCAGAATTTATCCCAAATTTGTGGATAAAATATGCTAAATATTTTTCTTTTTCAATTTAAAAAAAGTCGCATAAAAATGTACAAAATAATTGAGATAGATTGACAGAATTTAGACTTATACAAACTCTCAATGAAGATACATTTAATTTTGTCAACGAACCGCTAAAAGCGTCAAGGCAGAGAGAGTTAATAATTCAGTGCAAGTTGAGAGAAATCTATTATTAGATATCAATTATCAATCCACAATCCAAAATCTAAAATCTAAAATGGTATGAGCCATTAAATTGGAAAGGTTAACAAACATTGTGCAAAGTATAGACAATATCACTAAATATTCAGCTACAGACATAGATAACTTTGCTCAAGAACTGAATAGAGATGGAATTTGTGTAATTCCTCATCTTTTTGAGCAAAATTTAATTGAAGAGTGGTTAGAAGCTTTTAAAAATTTATTTTACACTCGCCAAAATCAACCAGGTGGTTTAGCACCTCGTGAAGTGTCTCGCTACTATTTGACCTTACCTTGGATTTCCCCATTTGCGAATGAATGGGTTTTTGCCAACCCAGTAATTATGGAGATTTTGCAGCGCGTATTTTACCAAGAATATGTGATGGTGCAGTTAGGGGTTGATGTACCGTTCCCAGGTTCAGATTATCAGGAAACTCATCGAGACTTTCGTCCATTGTTTTGCGATCGCATCGTTACACCACTTTACGCCTTAGCCGTTAATTTTCCTCTTGTAGAAGTCACCCCAGATAACGGCCCGTTTCAAATGGCGCGGGGAACTCATCTATTACCACGAGAAGTAGGACTACAAAAGATAGCCTCTGGTGAAATTCCAATGGAATCATTTTATATGCAGCCGGGAGATGTAATTGTGCGATCGCCTTTAGCACTGCACAGAGGTTCACCAAATCAAACTAATCAGCCCAGACCAATGGTAGTCATGGGTTACGCTATGCACTGGTTACACACACCAAAGGTAGATTTGACTCTGCCACAAGATTATTATGATAATCTTTCCGCAGAATTAAGGCAGATGTTACGGTGCAAAATCGTCGAGCAATTACCTCACGAAAAAGTCGAAACTTATATCAATTTCAAGTATTAGTCATTTGACTATTAACTATGGACTATATTAATCCGGTCTATCAAGGTTATTTTGCCGATCCTTTTGTTTGGCAACATGAAGGTGTATATTATGCGATCGGCACTGGTGCAGCAGAGGCACAAGGAACTGTAGACAATATTGATATCAATAAATCCCTTGTCTTTCCTCTGTTACGTTCTTTTGATTTTGGAAATTGGGATTTTGTGGGTCACGCATTGTTGCGACCAGACCCAGCCTTGGGTAATAATTTTTGGGCTCCTGAAGTTGCTTACGCTAATGGGCAATTTTATCTCTACTATTCTGTAGGCCATGAAGATAAGAATCATCAATTGCGTGTAGCTACAAGCGATAACCCCTTGGGGCCTTATCAAGATGTTGGCGAGACCCTTGTAGATCCCAATTTCTGCCCCTTTGCCATTGATCCACACCCATTCTGCGATGATGATGGACAGTGGTATCTATTTTACGCGCGTGACTTTTTAGACACAGAAAACGGTGTACATGCAGGTACAGCCCTAGTCGTAGATAGACTACAAAGCATGACAAAACTGTCTGGTGAAGAAAAAGTTGTTTTGCGGGCGCGATCGCATTGGCAACGATTTTTAGCCAACCGTTTAATGTATGGTGCAATCTATGATTGGCATACTTTAGAAGGCCCCTGTGTTCGTAAGCATGAAGGTAAATACTACTGCTTTTATAGTGGTGGACGCTGGGAAACCGAAAACTATGGTGTAGATTATGGCGTTGCTGAGAACGTTATGGGTGTCTACTCTGATGCAGGTAACGAAACAGGGCCACGAGTACTCAAGTCTGTGCCTAATTTTGTGAGAGGGCCAGGACATAACTCTATTGTTGTGGGGCCAGATGGTGAGACTGAATATATCGTCTACCATGCTTGGACAAACAACATGGATATGCGACAAATTTGTTTAGATAAGCTTATCTGGACACCACAAGGGCCACGCTGCCAAGGCCCTACTTGGACAACCCAGTCTATAACTAACTCACTGCACATTTAAGGAGTATTGCTACACTCATTGTCAGCCTAGTCGGAATTATAATGGCGTAAATTGATACTGTACGGTGATAACCAGCAAATGCCGCGAAATAACTTGATGGATTTTATCTTGTGCAGGTATTCACAAAAGAGCGATCGCAGAATTTTTCGATCTACTGAATGTAAGAGTTAGGTGACTCAACTTTGCCATTAACAGTAAAAGCAAGTAACTTGATCAGGCAAAAAATAGTATGATTGTCAAAGTTTAAGGCAAAAAAGCCGATACTCAACAGTAGCTCAATTTTTTGAGGTGGGGGTGCATAATGTGGCTAAAGCTGACAAGTAACTTAAGTCTATTGGCCGCTATTGCTTATACGTATACACCCTACGCACTAGCTCAACAAATCAAAGCTGATATCTACTTACCCTTAAATCAAAGAACCCAAGTAACTAACAACAGCCCTAATTTTCAGATTGATGGTGGAGCCACACAAGGCGCAAATTTATTTCATAGTTTTAGTGAGTTTTCTGTCCCAGTAGGCAGTGAAGCTTTTTTCAACAACGCTACAACAGTGCAGAATATCATCAGTCGGGTGACAGGTTCCATACCATCTAATATTCAAGGCACAATTCGCGCTAATGGTACAGCAAACCTCTTTCTGATTAATCCTCAAGGGATTATTTTTGGGCCGAATTCCAGATTAAATATTGGTGGCTCTTTCATTGCCAGTACTGCTAGTAGTGTGACATTTGCAGATGGAATAGAATTTAGTGCGACAAATCCTGATGCTAATGCTTTATTAACTATCAATCAGCCTATTGGTTTACAGTTTGGTACAAATCCAGGAGGAATTGAGAATCAGTCTAGAACTACCGATAGCCTCAATCAGTTGATAGGTTTACAAGCGCAGGCAAATACAACTTTGGCACTAGTAGGTGGTGATTTAACCCTAACAGGAGGTGTTGTAACAGCACCTAATGGACGAATTGAACTGGGAAGTGTTGGTAGTAATAGTGTAGTGAATCTGACACCAACATCCATAGGTTACATCCTTAATTACAAAGATGTAAACGACTTTCAGAATATTAATCTGCGGCAAGCTACTGTCACAACAATAGGCAGTCAAGGCGGCAGTATTCACCTACAAGGCGCTAACATTTCACTGACTGATGGTTCGTTGGTTCAAGTCGGGATTTTTGGCAGTGGTATTGGTGAAGGTTTGACAGTCAATGCTTCAGAATCAGTGCAATTAATTGGAAACAATAATCGCTTATTTACTCTCAATGAAGGTACCGCTATATCTGGAGATTTAACCATCACCAGCCCTAGATTACTTCTCCAAGATGGGGCAGAGGTTGTGTCTTCCACAACAGGAGTTCGCAAAAGCGGGAATTTAAATATTCATACTTCTGAATTATTGCAAGTAACTGGTAGTGGGAGCCGTTTGTTTACACAAACAGAAAGTACCGCCGCAAATGCAGGTGATAGTGGAAATTTGACAATTCATACTGGTAATTTATTGATTCAAAATAGAGGACGGATAACAGTAAATACTTTAGGCGCAGGTGACGGTGGAAATTTATCAGTTAATGCGATTAAATCAGTAGAATTGGTAGGCAGAGATAGTCGCGTACTGACTGAATCTCAAGGTTCAGGCGACACAGGTAATTTAACTATCATTACTCCCCTACTGCGGATATTGGATGGCGGACAAATTTCTGTAAGTACTTTGGGTGCAGGTAAAGGTGGTAATTTGACGGTGAATACCGCCGAATCAACCCAACTCATCGGTCGTTCTCAAGATGGTCAATTTGCCAGTGGATTGTTTGCTCAAACCCAAGGCTCAGGAAATGCTGGCAACATCATCATTACCACTCCCATACTGCGGATATTGGATGGCGCACAAGTCTCCGCAGGTACTTTAGGTGCAGGTAAAGGTGGTAATTTGACAGTGAACGCCACCGAATCAACCCAACTCATCGGTCGTTCTCAAGATGGTCAATTTGCCAGTGGGTTGTTTGCTCAAACCCAAGGCTCAGGAAA
>NZ_DF978436.1:79225-174537 GCF_002897135.1 Nostoc cycadae WK-1
TTGTTTGCTCAAACCCAAGGCTCAGGAAATGCTGGCAACATCATCATTACCACTCCCATACTGCGGATATTGGATGGCGCACAAGTCTCCGCAGGTACTTTAGGTGCAGGTAAAGGTGGTAATTTGACAGTGAACGCCACCGAATCAACCCAACTCATCGGTCGTTCTCAAGATGGTCAATTTGCCAGTGGGTTGTTTGCTCAAACCCAAGGCTCAGGAAACGCTGGCAACATCATCATTACCACTCCCATACTGCGGATATTGGATGGCGCACAAGTCTCCGCAGGTACTTTAGGTGCAGGTAAAGGTGGTAATTTGACAGTGAACGCCACCGAATCAACCCAACTCATCGGTCGTTCTCAAGATGGTCAATTTGCCAGTGGTTTGTTTGCTCAAGCTGAACGCCAAGCTACAGGCAGTTCAGGAGACTTAACAATTAACACTCCCATACTTCAGGTGTTTGATGGCGCACAAGTCTCAGCGGGTACTTTGGGTACAGGTCAAGGTGGTAACTTGACTGTAAATGCTACTGAAACAGTAGAGTTGATTGGAAGGTCATCAGATCAAAGATTTGCCAGTGGTTTGTTTAGTCAAACTCAAGGTACAGGCGATGCCGGAGCAATAAGAATTACAACTCCTGAATTACGTATTTTGGATGGTGCAGAAATATCCGCAGCTACTTTAGAAACTGGCAAGGGTGGAAATTTAATTATCAAGGCATCTGATACTTTACGTGTTCAAAATGGGTCGCAAATTTCCGTGAGTAGTACTGGAAATGTAGCAGAGGCAGGAAATATAGATGTCACAGCCGATTTAGTGCGGTTAGATGGCGGGAAAATTACAGCCCAGACTTTATCTGGCAATGGTGGTGATATCAGCTTAAGTATTGCTAATTTATTATTCTTACGTCGTCGCAGTACAATTTCTACCACAGCAGGTACAAACGCATCCGGTGGTAATGGTGGAAATATCAAAATTAATATTCCAAATGGTTTTGTTGTCGCTATCCCTTCAGAAAATACTGACATTACGGCTAATGCTTTTACAGGCAGTGGAGGAAGAATTGATATTACAGCGCAAAACTTATTTGGAATTCAGAGCCGACCTTTTAATACTCCAACAAGTGATATTACAGCAAGTTCCCAATTTGGGATTAATGGAGTAGTAAATATTAATACCCCTGATGTTGATCTTGCGCGTGGTGTTTTAGTTTTATCAACAAATATTATCGATCCCTCTCAACTAATTGAGCAAAGCTGTGCTGCTGTTAATAGTTCTCAAGGTAGTCAACTTACAGTCACTGGGCGCGGTGGACTACCTGTTACTCCTAATGAACCTCTAAGTAGTGAAGTTATTTGGTCAGATACACGCTTAAGAAATAGGATAGCGCCAATAAATCAATCTAGAGCTACACATACACAATTACCAAAAGTTGTTGATATCCCACATCTCATTCCTGCTACTGGCTGGATATTTAATAATCAAGGCCAAGTGACACTGGTGGCTCATAATTCCACAGCCACACCTAATACATCTTTGTTTATACCTACTTGCCAGAACCGCTAAATATGTTTTTGAGTTAATTTATTAGGAGTTTTATAATGTTGAAGGGAAATTTTGAGCAATTTTTAGAAGCTTTAGGAGCATTAGAATCGGGAAGACCATCAGGAGATCCACTCCAGTACAGCGCACAAAACTTAAACACAAATGCTGTAGGTAAGTACCAGTTTTCCGAAGTTTTATTTGTAGACTTAGATTACTACAATAGTGATGGTAATAATTATGATGGAATTTTCAATGGAACTTGGACAGGCAAGAATGGAGTAACTAGCTTTGAGTCTTGGAAGACAAATCCATTTGCCCAAGAAACAGCAATTCGGGAAGAATTTTTTGTAAATTATGGCTATATCAATTCTAGATTAAGTGCAAGAGGCATCAGCAATATTGAGACTTATTTATCTAACTCTGCTAATCAAGGAGTTAAAACAGTTAGATATTACAGATTAAATGCTGCTCGCACTGACTTCGAGAGAGATGTGAACGGAAACCGAATCATATATACAGAGCAAACTACTATTTCTTTATCTGGTATTTTAGGCGGGGCGCATTTACGAGGCGGTATTGCTGCGGCAGAGATACTAGCACAGTTAAATCAAAAGAGTTTAATAAATTTCACGACAAGTCAATTTGACCTCAGTTATTACAAAACCTATCTTTTTGATGAAATTAATACATCAATTTTTAGGTATTTTAATGACTTTGGTAATTATGCAGTTAACACGACAGACTTTATTCTGTCTAGCTATGGAAATCCAACAAATTATGTTCTGTATGGAACGCTCAATAACAACATTATCAATGGTGGTACTGGCAATGACCGACTAAATGGTGGTGCTGGGATTGATACTTTATCTGGAGGTTTAGGCGATGATAGTTATATTGTTGATACTACGACTGACACCATTATCGAAAATCCAGGAGCAGGTGTAGATACGGTTTCTTCTAGTGTCACTTTCAGTCTCGCTGCTTTACCAAATATCGAAAATCTGACTTTGACAGGCACATCTGCAATTAATGGTACTGGTAATGCAGCTAATAACATTATTACAGGTAACTCTGGTAACAATACCCTAAGTGCTGGTGCGGGTAATGACAGACTAAATGGTGTTGGTGGGATTGATACTTTATCGGGAGGTTTAGGCAATGATACTTATATTGTTGATACTACGACTGACACCATTATCGAAAATCCAGGAGCAGGTGTAGATACAGTTTCTTCTAGTGTCACTTTTAGTCTCGCTGCTTTACCAAATATCGAAAATTTGACTTTGACAGGCACAGCAGCCATTAATGGTACTGGTAATGCAGCTAATAACATTATTACAGGCAACTCTGGTAACAATATCCTCAATGGTGGTGCTGGTAATGACAGACTAGTTGGTGGTGTTGGGATTGATACTTTAGCTGGAGGTGTAGGCGTAGATAGGTTTGACTACCGCCTGTTAACTGATTCTCTCCTCAATAAATTTGATAAAATTACCGATTTTAATGCTAATACAGGTAATGATCTATTTCTAGTGGCAAGTACACGCGCTGGATTTTTAAATGCTGGCTCGGTTACAAGTCTTGATATAAGTGGAATTCAAGCTAGATTAACTATGTCTAATTTTGGTTCTAACTTTGCTGCTCGATTTACTTTTGGTAGCCGTACTTTTGTAGCTATCAATGATAATATAGCTGGGTTTAATGCTAATACGGATACAGTGATTGAAGTGACAGGATTAAGTGGTACTTTAGGAATCACGCAATTTACAACTGTAGTTTGAACTCTACGTAAATTATTGATTTCTTAGATTGAAAGTTTGGCGTTTTTATCAAGGTATATAACTGATATTGAAAAATATGAAATTCTGTGGGTTTATGCTTGCTGGAGCTATTGTGACAAGTTTACTAGGTGCGATCGCCAGTGGATGTACCAGTTTTGCAACTCCCAATGTGCAGCAAAGCAACAGTATAAATATTAATGCTCTCAGTCAAACTGTTGCAGACAAAGGAGACAAAAACTCCTCAACAGCTGCCAATCCAACCCAGCCTAAAAATTCTGACAATCCCGTCAACAAGCCTGCTCTCAAAGAAGGTATGCCATATCAACAAGCACGAGAACTTGTGATTCAAGCAGGTTGGCGACCTAATTTACAAGGTGATGCACCTAATCTTCGGGATGCCTCTGTAAAAGAATTATATGATTTTGGATATAAAGAGGTGAAAGACTGTGCGGGGACAGGAATCGGGGCTTGTCTATTTGAATTTACCAACCAAGCTGGAGAACTTTTGTCGATTTCGGCAACGATCGCTGACCGCAGTAATACAGAACGACTAGTTTGGCGTTGGTCAATTGAGAAAAAGACAAATAATAATCAACAAACTGTGATGTCTGCTGATCCAGAGAAACCACCATTTATCGGCACTCGCTTGTTTAATTTTTTAGGTGGAAGTGGCACAGGTCAATCGATTGCGATCGCACCTGACGGAACCACTATAGTTAAGCTGAACGGTACATTTGAAAGTTCAATTCAATATAATGGTAAGTTCTCTAATCCTATTATCTTGCAAGATGGCAGTGGCTTAGGATTACTTTTAAAAGACGGAAAAATTTACAGCCTATTATCTAATGGACAAATAGCAAAAGGTTGTAAAGGCGAAGGAACAGTTTGTGAGTCATCTTTGCTCGAATTATCATCCACTCCTATTAAAGACGGATTTTATATCCTCGGAGGAACAGATCAAGGTCTGGAAGTCAGAGGAAAACAGTATCGATATTATGACGAAGAAGGAAATAAAGAATGGAACCCAATTTCTGAGTTAAATTCCATCAAAGAAGGTTTGGTATTTGATGGACAGAATTATTGGTGTATCCCGCCACAGAAAGAAATCGGAGTTTGTTCTGAAAATGGCTGGATTCCATCAAGATAATTTTTTATTTTGCTTTTATATTAATAATTTGATGATTTTTTGAAACTTATTGGCAATTTTTACGTAACTCCTAGGTTTTTCAAACATTAAATATAAGTCCCATAGCGAATTGACGAATGTTTTGTGAAATTTGCTTCTGTGCATTTGTAGATTTAAAAGTCTCGATGTAGTGTCACGCTATTTCATTCAACTTTCTCAATACCTATGGATAAAAGAAAACCTATGAAACTTACACCTACAGTTGCCGAAGTGAAATTATTCGGAAAGGAAATTGGGATTGAGAATATCCCAATCTTTGATGGTTATGAAGAATGGTGGAATGTGCTACATGAAATAGGACACTATGCTGTAAAAAGTGATGCCTATATTCAACTGTGGCAAAAACACAACAAAAAAGAGCGAGGAGTTCCTTCACTAAACTGGTTTGATTCATCCTATGACAAATGGATGCAGGAGCATTGGAATTATGACCTTTTGGATGATGAATCCGATGACCCACTGAATGATGATATTGATGACCTATTAGATGATAGGCTACACAACGCCGACTCCACTCCAGGTGAAGCAGAAGTAGTTTTGTGGTGTTTGCTGGTTCTTAAGACTAAAAACTGGATAAATCCAAAACGTTGCACAACATGGAGGCTAGACATCAAAGCTCACAATCGAGTTGATCGGCAATGGCAACCTCCCAAAGATAAAGAACTTCAACAGGCATTTAATCAGTTGAAAGCTGTAGGTATCTATCCCAATTCTGGAAAATTTCGCCCAACTAAGATACCTGCTGTAGTAGAGATCCTCATTATGCTAGGAGAACTTGAAGCTTCCTACGCAACAGATTTTCGTGTCAAAGAAACACTGGATAACGCTTGTCAAATTCAGTTGCAGCATCAACAAATTGCTGAGTCGTTGCGACTACGTAATGCCAACCCCCAAAAATGGGAAAGATGGATAGAAGCAGGTATTCTTACATATTAATTTAATTGTCTAATCTTTAGTTAGCCGATATTGAATGAAGTAAGGGCGCGATCGCTATTGCAATTTCTATTAATTCCTATCAAAGATTAAAACGCGATCGCTTCTTCGTAGATGATGCCTTGTTAGAATGTTACTACACTTTTAGACGTTTTTATGAAGATGAGTGGCATTCATCATATAGCGATTATTTGTTCTAACTACGAACAATCGAAAAAATTTTATGTAAACGTTTTAGGTTTTGCGATTATCAAAGAAACATTTCGAGCCGAAAGAAATTCTTATAAATTAGATTTACGTATTAATGAGCAGACTCAAATTGAGTTATTTTCTTTTCCCAATACACCCAAACGATTAAGTAATCCCGAAGCTTGTGGCTTAAGACATTTAGCTTTTTGCGTTGAGAATATAGAAGAGACTGTTGCTTACTTAAAATTGCATAATATAGAGATAGAAAATATTAGAACTGATGAAATTACAGGCAAAAAGTTTACTTTTTTTCAAGACCCTGATAACTTGCCTCTAGAGATTTATGAGGTTTAAGAATATTATTTGGTACCACCACTAAAGTCATTATATGGAACATATATATATAGCAAATTTCTAGTAAGTGAAGTATATCATTCAAGTCTCAAAGCTAAGTTTAGAGCCTATTCCTAGTCTGAATTCTACTGTAGCCTTCCTAAATGATGTATGAAGAAGTGAAGTAAGTTTGCAAATCCGTCTTTTATTTTCACTGTTCCCTATCTCCACGAGTAATTTCACAATTAATTTAGGATGGGTATAGTACCTAAGTCTGATGAGAAATCCAAATTAATCAGGATAAATCTGTGTGGTGTATAAACAACGCTGTAAATATTTTATACTAAAACGAAAAATATATATACCAAAAATATAGTAAACTAATAAATACCATTTATATAGTAGTTAATTAATTCCTATCTCTTTATCAATTTATATTTAAATAGTTAATTAGGTATTTGGCGATACATAAAATGTATTACCAACATATTGCTTTGGTACAGTATATCTATTGAAACTATAGATAGAGAGTTTAGTTATAGTTCATAGCTATTATTAAATTACTAAAAAGTTACTAAAAAGCAGATAGTAATTTAATGTTGTTCAATTATATAAGTGTCACTTTCTAAGCTCATCATATATCTGTTTAATTTGGAAAACTTTTCTTACTTATGGTCAATTAATTAATATATTAATCAACAATTAATAATTGCTTTTATAGATAACCCATAACACATAAATCAAGAGTTTACGGCATGAGTCAGATTAATTTAGTATCTTCACAATCAAAAAAGCCAGATTTTATTATAAATACTGAAAAAAACAATAACAAAGGTATTTTTATCGCTTGCATTATTTTAGTATTGTGGACAATAACTATCACTCTATTTTTGTTATTAAATATTTCTAAAATTCCTATTATATTAATATTTTTAGGCATGTTATGGCAGACATTTATCTATACAGGACTATTTATTACTGCTCATGATGCTATGCACGGCGTAGTGTTTCCCCAGAATCCTAAAGTCAATAATTGGATAGGTAAGATATTTGTATTATTGTATGGGCTATTTCCTTATCAAGAGTTATTAAAAAAGCATTGCTTACATCACCGTTATCCAAGTACTAAAGACGATCCAGATTTTTACGATAACCAATACCAAAACTTTTTTGCTTGGTATTTTAACTTCATAAAATCTTATTGGAGTTGGAAGCAACATCTTGGATTTATAGTTGTATTTATTATTTTGAGATATGTCTTAAATATATTGCAAATTAATCTAATTTTATTTTGGGTAATACCATCTATTTGTAGTTCAATACAATTATTTTATTTTGGTACATTCCTACCTCATAGAAGGCTCGAATCAGGATATACAAGTGTGCATCAAACAAGAAGTATTGCACTACCTATTTTTTGGTCATTTATCAGCTGCTACCATTTTGGTTATCACAAAGAACATCACGAATATCCTAATGTTCCTTGGTGGAGATTACCAGAGGTTTACAAGGGGATGGAGGAGGTTTAAAAAATCGTAAAGCATACCAAAAACCCCTCTCCTATTATGATGAGAGAGGTGGAAAAATCTACTGGATTGGTGTTATCAGACCAAGTTGGAATTTAATTATTTATGAATAATAATTCCTTGATGGTACAAGCACTTGTTACGCTATAAAATCAATCCAAAATCTCAGATCCAAAATTGCCTGAATTATGGCATAGGATGGAAGAGAAGATCAGGGAAATGATATTGTAATCACGGCTAAAACTGGAGCTAGGGAAAGATACTTGAGAAAATATTCTTGTTGTTTGCCTGATTTTTCATGGAATTCGCCTAAGTAATTTTTGAGAGATTAAATATTTTGTGATAAATTCACACCAGCCACTTTTGATGGAATTACTAAGCCATAATAAGCAGATGCGATCGCTGATAGGAAATTGACCCAAACATTATTACCAAAAAGTGGCATAAACCCGAAGAATGTCTTGGCAAATGGTAATAATCCCATGATTGCTATTGCTAAATATGCAATCGCAAAAGTGCCATTAAATAACCGAGCGCTTTTAGCACTGTTATAAGAAGCAATACCTAATAGTCCGACAGCACAACGCACTAAATTGTGCAGAAAATTGGTAGGAAATAAACCAAATATATAACCAAATCCCGCAGCGTAAGCATTAGGAGAAGCATCTAAAGGGACGAAGGATTCACTAGTTCCTGGTAAAGATACTAAAGCAGGTGTAAATCCTGCCAAACCTAATAATAAAAAGAGAATTCCAATGGTTAAAGCGCAGTAACGTTCTACCATTTTTGCGGTTTGGATATTTTCCATGTTCTTTGTTACTCTTGTTATGGTTCAATTTTTGAGAATAGTACTTTCAATTCACAATCTCTACAGTTTGACAGCATCAATGTTTGTAGATTTGAAGCTGTTGCAAATATAAGTTTAGAGAATTGGGATGATTGCCAACTAACGTCTTATATATATCAATCTGGTTAATCTGATTATTTGGCAAAACATCATACTTTCTATTCAACTGGAAATCTCAAATTTACACTCTATCAAAAGGTATGTATGAGCATTAAATTTACTTTCAGTCTATGTAACTGCAAATTACTCAATTTGTTTGAATACTTGTGCTGCTATTAAAGCTAATAATGCTCCTGTTCCTAATTGAAAAAGCGGTAATTTACCCAAGGCATCAGTAATACTAGGTACGACTAAGTTTTGATAATCTCCATCAACTCTGCTCTCGTCTGGAACAGGGTAATAAAAATTGTTGGGTGCATCTTCAGATTTTAGTTCGCCACTACTACGTTGTAGATTAAAGCCAAACAGCAATAACAAAGAATCTACCAAAGAAGGTGAGATTTTTTGAGCTAAATCTAGTAATTTAGCTATATCTCCAACTAACAAATCACGAATGGGGTGTTCTGCTGCGTAGAGGATGGCATCAGCTACAATTTTTGGATCATAGTAAGGTGGTATTCCTGCTGGTTTTACACCTAATTTAGTTAAGCCATTATTCCAAAATGGAGTGTTAATTACGGCTGGCTTAATACTTGTGACATTGATAGGCCATTTTTCATGGATTAATTCGACGCGCATAGCTTCTAAAAAGCCCTCAACCCCGTGTTTGGCGCAGGAATAAGCACTTTGATAAGGAAGCGATCGCCTACCTTCCATTGAAGATACATGAATTAGTGCGCCCCGTCCTTCACGCTTGAGATGAGGTAATGCGGCCATTGCACCATGTACTTGACCCATTAAACTCACATCAATAACATGCTTAAACTCCTCTGGGGTTGTTTGTTCAAACGTCGCAAACATCCCGATCGCCGCAGCATGAACCCAAGTATCAAGTCTTCCGTATATCTCGACAGTTTTATCGGCGATCGCTTTCACTTGGTCGAATGCTTGCACATCAGCAACAATATAAGTTGCTTCTCCACCAAAGCCGCGAATTTCTTCCACCAAAGACTTTAGCTTCAACTCACCACGCGCAGAAACAACTACCTTTGCACCACGTTGAGCAAATTCCAAAGCGGCTTTGCGTCCAATACCGCTGGAAGCACCAACGACTGCAACGACTTGCTGATTTATGGGCTTTAACTGCATAGATACTATTAAAAAGATGAACTTCTGGTTTGACTTGAAGGTGCTGAGTAAAAAGACTCTATAAGTCTTGCTTCATTTCATACTTCAACCTTTTTGGAATCATAAACACCCCAATTTTGAATATCTTGTTCGCGCAATATTGCTTCAGCGCTATGAATTTCGGCTTCTGAGCCTTCTAGGATGAGCAAATAATAACTTTGTTGCAGGCGATCGCTATAAATTCTCGCTCTCTCTTCGGGAACACCTAAATCAGTTAAGGCTTTGACCAAGTTTTGATTTGCTGCTGCGCCTACAGCCACACCCGCAACGCTACTAACTAAGGCTACACCCACAGAACCAGCCGCCAGCACAGCACCTAAACCCGGAAGCGCCAGACTGCTCAAACCGAGTAACACACTACCCCAAGTAGTTGCTGTGAGCGTATTTCCTACTGCTCCGGTTGTATTTACATCTTGATTACCGATGCGATCGCTCAGTTGCGCGTCACCTATATTTTCTCCCTGCTCTACATCTTTCGCAATCACAGAAACGCTGTCCATCGAAAAGCCAGAAGCCTTCAAATTGTTAATAGCTTGCTCTAATTGTTGAGAGTTAGCAAATACGCCTAATGCACGGATACTGTTTTTTGTTACCATATTTTCCTTATTGCAATTTTGTTAGTGCATCTATATAGAGTTATGAATCTCTAAAAATAAATGTCATTTTTGATTTAATAGAATTTTCCGCTTGTTTGAAGGTCTAAGAAATTAGCTTTTCATTGTGCAGAAATACCCGCGCACAATTACAGGAAGCGATCGCTTTTCCAACAGCAAGATGCTGTAACCAGCTTTGAGTAAGTAGCCAGCACCAATTATTCGGTCATACGCTTCCCTAAATGCCGCTTAAAAATTCAACTATCTTCCCTGATGTTAGAAAATACATCTAATCTCTAACTCTTTCGTGGGTTATATTATTTTTAATAACTAAAGGTAGTGTTCCCCACACTAAAAAATACTTATCTCACGCAGAGGAGGACACTTGCGTGGGCGGGTTTCCTGACTTGAGCAAAGTGTCCGTCGCGCAGAGGCGCAAAGAAGAATGGGAGAGTAAATTTAAAATTTGATTGCTGTTGATTCTTTTTCTGGAGAGATGAATGAACGGAATAGATTGGTTAAGAACATTGCATACAAAGCAAATTCTCAGCATTAAAAATGATTGTTATAAGTGGTTCTTCCATCCCGATGGTTATGTTATCTATAACAATGGTGATTTTCCTCAAGGCTCTGGAATTAAGATTACCTACGAAGAATTAAAACAAGTATTAAGTGAAAGACCTCATGTACCCAATAGAGCCGAAACTAAAGGTATCAGAAAGAAAGCAGCAAAGCAAAAAGTCAGGTCTTATCAATCTAGTAAATTCTGATATCAAACAATAACCGCCAACACTCACGAATCAACACAGATAATCTTCCTTAACTATCAGCGTCCATCCGTGTACATCAGCGGTTAAAAATTTAATTAACAGTTGATTTGGCAATTACTCCCAACTGTAACCCTGGCGGATAACTACCTTCTTCTTTAATCCGCTTAATCTCGACAGCGGTAAATGGAATATTTAACTTTTGCGCTACTGCACTAACAATATCACCCCGATCAATTACACCAGCTACCGCACCAGCCGGGGAAAGCACAGTGACGCGTGGTAATTGTTCATTTTCGAGTTTATTGATAACTTCGGCGATCGCAGTTGATTCAGTAACAGTCGCTATTTCTGTGAGAGGATGAACAATACTTTGAAGAGTGCGGGTTTCCCATTCACTTCTTTCTACTAAGCGTAAATCGTCAATGGCAACCATACCGCGATAACGTCCATCAGAAGCAGCAAAATAAACTTGCGATGTAGCAGTATCTAATAGATATGCGTCGGCAAAAGCGCGTAAACTTTGATCCGCGTCGACTACGCGAAAGTCCCGCGTCATCACCTCACTAGCTACGATTTTCAACAAAGTTTCTTGTAATGTAGTTACACGGTCGTAGGTGTTGGCGTTACGAATCCCAAACCAACCAATCATTGCAATCCACAAACCAAGGGCTAATTCTCTTGTAAAGAAATCTACCGCAAATCCTAAAGCGATCGCCGCATAACCCAAAATCTGCCCTGATCTTGCTGCCCAGTGTACCGCTTGAAAGCGATCGCCTGTCACTTTCCACAGTGCTGCTTTTAACACCTGACCACCATCTAACGGTAAACCAGGAATCAAGTTAAATAAGGCGACAACTAAGTTAATTCTTGCTAAGTCCCCCACCATCACGTTGAGGGGATTAGTCTCAGGTATGAAGATTGCTACTAGCCGCAGTAGGAAAAACAGCCCAATACTTACCAATGGCCCAGCTATGGCTACCTGAAAGGCTTTACCCGGAGTTTTGGATTCTTCTTCAATAGCTGCAATCCCACCAAACAAAAATAGAGTGATGGAATTAACTTTAATGCCTTGCGATCGCGCTGCCAAACTGTGACCTAGTTCGTGTAACAATACCGAACCAAATAGCAGCAATGCCATAACTATCCCTGCACTCCAAGCTATGGTAGACCCCCACTCTTGGTAAGCCACGCCAAAATTTAGCGTTGCTAGTCCTAAAATCACGAACCACAGAGGGTCTAAAAACAACGGGATGCCGAATAAAGTCCCAATTTTCCAATTAGTTTGCATTATATTGTCCCAAAACTACATATCTTCCGCAGTTCACTCTAGTAATCCTCAAAGAATTTCACAACTCCTCAAGGTTTGAAACTTTTTACCCAAGAATTTTAATTAATCAACTTTTTATACTGGCAGCGTAACTAGGAAGAAATACAGATTAAATAAAACAGCTATAGCCAACAATAAATATTTTACAAAAAATAGGCGATCGCTTCCCTACCTCAATTCTTCAGCACCCACGATTTCTTCTGGCGACTCCACAAGCTCCAACTGTGAAATTAGATTTTGAGAGGTTTTTTGCGTAAGTCCTAAAATTGTACCCAAATAAATCAATTCATCTTTTCATTCAGCAATGCCAAAATTTATTTGTTCATCAAAACTGGGTTACTACTAGTAGCGACAACTTCTTCGCTTCCTTTATTTCAGATTTAGAAAATTATAAATATCTAGCTAGAAAATAAATGTAGTTTAGTTAAAGATTTATGCAAAAACTTAAAATTTACCTAAAGAATATACGTAAAACTTATTTATTTTTTATACTAAAACTTTAAACAGTATAAAGACTTAAATTATAGTGTAATCAAAAATTTGTTTTTAATATTCCTACTATCTAACCCGATTATTTAGATACTATATAGAGTGTATTTTGCTTACCACAAAAGAGTTTTGCGAGATAAATATGAATTCCTGAACAGAGAATTTATCTTAAAATCAGTTAATACAAATCTACATTTCTATTTTTTGATTTACGTGTTATTACTTAATTTATTTAAGCAGATCTTGAAGATAATGTGTATTAAAAAGAGCAAGCATTATATCAGGTTATTTAAATTTATTTTTTATTATTTGTGAGAAATATGTGTGACACTTCTTGTCAAGAATTCATTGAGCATCAAAAAAACCTACGTTATACTACTTATTAGTTTGGATGTAATTAACCTTATTCTTAAAGGATGTTTGAAAACTTTTTGAAGTTGTAGCTAAGATTTGTATAAGCTCCTAAATAACGCTTAAAAGTGAGACTTTAAAGCATTTTTGGATGGCTAGGATAAATACGTAACACTTCTCAAATATCCTCTTTAGAGAATGCTTTAAAAGCCTTGTTGTTATTAACAAAAAGTATTAGATACCCCTAGCAAAAGAGGAGTTATTATGTTGGGGACAAAGCGCTGTGGACGGCTGTGCTGACCTGACGCAAACTTTGTCATACCAACTTGTAGACACACTCTGCAAACTTCCCTTACTCCACAGTAACACCTGAAAATCAGGGTAGTAACTGGCTTGAAATATGGGTTTCAACCAATACTTATAATCACAAGCAACAACTTTTAAAACACCCTCTAATTTGGTTCATAATTGTTCACTTTAGTCTGAATCCACACAGTTGTAAAAATAGAACGATCATGAATACACCCTTGATTAAATTGGAAGAATTACAACAAGGTAAAATTCTTGTTGATGAGTTGGGATTGCTAACAGAAATGCCTGATGAGTTAATCCAACTCTCTCATAGAGTTAAACAAATTATGGCTGGTTCTAATGTAGTACAAGGGATGTGTGCAGGCGATTATTTTTCTCTGGTAACATATTCAGCAATTTACTGGGGAATAGTCAAAACTTTTCCTCGAACTGTGATCAAAAATGTCAAAAAGTTTTTGAATCGTTTTTCCGACAAAAATTCTAGTCGTAATTTGCTTTTAGTCTTTAACTATACAGGTAAAGAACGAGAAACAATCTTAGCTTCCCTACAATATGGAATCTCTGGTATCGCTAAAGATTATGGTTTTGAAGAAGGTAGTCATTTAGATTATTGGAAGAAGTTAATGGCTTCTGTCGGAATAATGGCTGATTCCCATACAGGTAAACTTTCTCCAGAAGGAGCTAAACTCATAGCGCAGCTTGAACAAGCAGAACCAATTATCGCAATGGATACTTTAATTAATAAAGAAACCGATATGCGAAACGCGTTAATTGCCATGTTAGCTATTGAGTTTATCGCTGTAGGTATTTCAGAATGTGTCATTGATTCTCCAGATTCTCAAATACTTTTTTCACCAAGTGGAAGAGGAATACCAAGAGATTGGTTTGATGTCCATTATCATGCTGGAGATCAGCATATATTACAGGATGGCGAGTATGATTTAACTCCAGATTTCGAGCAGCTAAAATTACCTCACGATACCATTAATTACAATATGTTAAAAATGGCACATATTGCTGATTATGAAGGTGAAGAATTGCTATATATCTTACAAGAAAAAGTGTTACATATAGCCAAAGCTTTTGCCACTGCGGGTAATTACACTTGTAAATTTGAAGAGTCAATGAATCTAAGTCTGTCTGTTAAGTCTTGAAAATTTTAGGCTAACTTTACAGGAGTAATCTCGTGTATATAGAAGTCCTAAATCATTTGTGAACAACAGGATACCCGACTTCTTGGAAAAGACGGGTATCTGACGCTTTCTACCTTGCTTTATTTGCTAACTTATCCCCACAATCTTCTACCAGTTTTACCTTTTAATATTGCGTGAGCATCATTTAATAAAGCTGGAATATCTAACTCTTGTGGACATCTCGGTAAACAATCACCGCATTCTGTACAGCGATTAGCTTTCATTCCGGGGAACCAATGACCAGCATTTTCAAACATCCCATAACGATATTGCCCGTAGTCTGTCATCTTGTATGCCACAGCTAAATTACGTAACCGCAATACCTCTGGAATATTGATATTTTCAGGGCAAGGTAAACAAGCATAGCACTGGCTACACTCATCAGTGTTTAAAACAGTTTTTTGATGATTTTCTAAACGCTGAAAAATAGAAATTTCTGTTGAGGTTAATTCACTATTACTATCAGCAACTTGTAAAGGTTCGATTAATTCTTCTGGCTGGGCTGCTCCGATACTCAAAGTAGTAATGCGGTTGTCACTCAGTAAAAATCGATAATTTAATTCTAAAGGTGAATAGGGTTGGCATAAGTCTTTGAGGGTTTGAGGTGGGGTGTAGAGTTTTCCACCTTTGTCAGCTGGAGAAATGATAAATACACCCATGTCTTTTCCAGCTGCTAACTGAATTGCTGGGGCGTGACGTTGAAAGAAATAGTAGTAATGCAGATTGACAAATTCAAATAAATCTGTATTTATTGCTGCCTCTATCACTTCTAAAGTTCCGTGGGTGGAAAAGCCAACGTGTCGCACTCGACCATCTCCAACCGCTTCTTGCACGGCCTGCATACAGCCAGTTTTGGCTTGTACCCACTGTAAATGCTCCCAAGTGTTTAAACCATGAATTCCCAAACAATCTAAATAATCTAGATGCAATCGTTGTAGGGATTCATCAATGTACCGACGCATACTATCAGCGTCGGCTGTTGGCGGAACTTTAGTAGTAATATGCAGTTGAGAACGAGGTACAGACAACCCGCTTTGAAGTGCTTGGCCAAGAAACTCCTCACTTTTGCCGTAACCCCTGGCTGTTTCGATATGATTAATTCCTAGCGCTAAGGCTTGAGCGATAGTTTTTTGAGCATTTTCAGCATCAGCCAAATAACGCATTGTCCCTAAAGAAAAAACCGAGAGGTGGATATTTGTTTTGCCAAAGCGTCGGTATTGCATTACTTCAAGTTACCAGAAGTGATAACCATTGGAAAAATTATGAGGACAGATGGATTGCCTAAAGGCTTATAAAATAACTGTTTTACAATCCCAAGTTCCAAATCTAAAATTCACAATGGTACGAGAATGAAGTGCGAAAAAGAAAGAAGGAAAAATTATTTTACTTCTTTAATTCTTGAAATCTTTCTTTCTCAGCACTCCGCACTCATTAATTAGCACTTTCTTTAGCTATCGCCATTACCGAAGCGCTTAATCAAATCTTCAGGACGGAGATTGGAGATAAATTCGCGAAAGGCTTCTTGTTCTGCTTCATCAGCATCACGATCTACCGGAATTGAGGCATCAGCAACTACTTCTTCCATTACCCAAATTGGCGTATTTGTACGGAGGGCAACAGCGATCGCATCACTGGGACGGGCATCAATTTCTTTTTTGACTTCGCCTTGCTGCACAATTAAAGCCGCGTAAAATGTATCCTTCTGCAAGGAATGAATAATGACCTTTTCTAGAGTCATGTTCCACGTCTCTAGAATATTCACAATTAAGTCATGGGTTAATGGTCTGGGCGGCTTTTGATTCTCCAGCGCCCCCATAATTGCCCTAGCTTGTTCTTGACCAATATAAATTGGCAAAGCACGCCGATCTGAGGCATCTTTTAACAGTACAATGGGGCTGCGAGTTATGGCATCTAATGCTATGCCAGCGACTTTCATTTCAATCATTGGCGAAGCCTCTACAATCCTGGGAGAGTTTGAGACATTGTAACAATTTATACTCTTTTTTTGGGCTGTATCGAGAAGGAATAAACATAGGCAGGTTCTCTATAATTGCTTCTATTAAACTCCGAAGTTGGTGTGAACACCAGAGTAAGTTAAAGGAGTCTACATAGACAATAACCTTCTTAACCAAGTATGCCTTGAGAAAGATGTGAATGTGTTATCAACCTTATAATAAAAACAGTCAGAAATTATACTTAAAATGTCTTGCATTCTTGTAAGAAATACCAGTTGATTTTCGGCAAAATTAGGCAATAAATAGAGTTAGTTTCAAAGAACAGCCGTGTTTACAGGATTAGTCCAAACTTTAGGAACCATAAAACCCTTAGGGGGCGATTCTTGGCAAATTACTTGTGTGAATCAGCCATCTAATGTAATTATGCAGGATTTAGCTTATGGTGACAGCGTTGCCGTAGATGGGGTTTGCTTAACTGTTGAAGAAATTTTGAAAGACGGGTTTATTGCCACGGCTTCCCCAGAAACGCTGCGCCGCACTACGCTAGGGCTGGAGGAAACACAACAAAAATATGTGAATTTAGAAGCTTCGCTGCGAGTGGGTAGCAAAGTTGGCGGACATTTTGTGATGGGTCATGTAGACGGTGTAGGTAGATTACTCATAGCAGAACAGACCGCGACTTCTTGGGAAATGACATTCACTGCACCTGAAGCGATCGCGCGGTACATTGTCCCTAAAGGTAGCATAGCAGTGAATGGCATTAGTCTCACGGTAGCCGCCTACGAACCAGAACTTTCGCACTTCACTGTAGCTGTTATCCCCCTCACATACTCTGACACTAATCTTCGCTATCTTGCCCCTGGCAGTTGGGTGAATTTAGAAGGGGATATTCTCGGCAAATATGTGGAAAAATTTCTTTACCCTGGCAAAAGACAGTCAAAATCGACAGATGAGACTGAATTTAATGAAATTAGCCCCGCATTTTTAGCAGAACACGGATATTTGTAAAAAGTAAAAATAGAAAGGCAAAAGATTTTTCTTTTTACTTTTGCCTTTTTACTTTTGACTTTTAACTTCCTGGTTTGCCAATTACCTGGGCTGTACGCATGGTTTGTATCAACTGACTGAGACCTGCTTGTAATTCCCCATTGGGGTCAACAGCAACCCATCCGTCTTGTGTGAGGTGACGTACTTCAAAGTGTAGGTGAGGCCCTGTGGAGTTGCCAGTACTACCAACTCGTCCAATTACCATACCTGGTTCTACCACTTGACCGGGTTGAACAAAGATTTCGGACATGTGACCATAAAGGGTTTGTTGGGCAGAACTGTGAGTCAGGATGACAGTTAAACCATAACCACCAACCCAGCCGGCTGTATCCACCTGACCTTTAGCGGCGGCGAGAATTGGTGTACCCATCGGCGCACCCAAATCTGTACCAGCGTGGAAACGGCGATCGCCTGTTATCGGATGAACGCGCCAACCAAACAGTGAAGTAATTGTGGCTGGAACCGAAAGAGGATAGTTGATGCCACTACCGCCACGATAAGCAATTGTATTGGTATAGGGAATTTGCGGCAGAACTGATGCTAAGGGAATATCGTAAGCCACAGTACTTACACGGGGTGCCAAATTCCCTTCTATCATGGGTGCGGGTAAAGCACCAGCGCTGGGCGCAACAGGAGTACTACTGACTCTGGTAGCACCGAATTCGTTGGGATTAGGGATAAACCGATTCGGACGAAAAGCCGTCTTGACTTCCCCACTATAAGCAATGCCTTTAGAGTTATTACCAGCCGTTATCCCAGTCCGTACTGGTGGAACACTAGCTAACTGAGCGTTTTGACTTTTTTTGAGCCAAGTGGGGGCTGGTTTACTCTCAGAATTAGCCACACGCTGATTAGCAGCAGGTTGAGTTTGGTTACAAAAACCCAGTGATATAGCTTGTCCCGATGGCAAAATTGTGCGACAACCACTAGAACGTTCTGTAATGATTACAGAATTAGGTGCTTGATAAGTATTTGTAGCGGAAGTGCCGTAATTGTTGGGGTCAATGTAGGCGTTGTTTGAGTCTTTGATTTTTCCAGTGGTCGCTTCAGCCGTGCTGTTCGAGTTATTAACTGGTTGGGCAACTTCTGGAAGTTTTTCTGGGATGGTGCGAGGCGCAACTGGTTTGACTATCTCTTCTCTTACGCCAATACTTGGTTGAGCAACTTCCGGCTTGGTTTTAGCTGTGCGGACGTTAACTGGTTTTGGCTGTGCAGTTACGGCTGGGGTGCGGCGGCGAGTTGTAAAAACTGGCTCAACGGCTGTTTCAGTTTGAGGTTTTGACTGTCTAACAGGCTCTTTGGATTGTACAACCTCTGGTTTGCGGAGTCTTTGGCTGAGGTTAGCTCGTCTTTGCGAAAATTCCCCTTGTACTTTGGGGGCGGGGGCTTCTGGGATAACAATATCTTTTTTTATGAAATTTGTTTTACCTGTTGACTGGGAATTTTCTACAGGAACAATGTTATCTATGGATGTTTCTGTTTGGGCAAATACGAAGCCACTACTAAGCAGGCTGAAGCTACTTAGTAAACAGAGACTCTGGGCTGGCAGGGTAGATACAAAACGTTTTTTCGTCATACCTTGCTGATTCAAGCCGTGGGAAGGATTATGGGCAGATGTATTGCGCTGCGTCATTGGTTCTCTCAGTTGTTTTAAATTTGCCTAAAGAGATGATGCCAGTGGTTTGTCTTGCCCAAAGAGCGAAATTCATAACAAACCTATAATGGGACAGAAGATTTACGGTACCCCAGACTGATTGTACCTGGTTCAATATAAAGTTCTGTTGTTTTTATGTCTGTTGTATCATAAGTTTCCAAAGAAACACGTAATTTACCCTGAGAAGTAACACCAACTACAGTGCCTGCCAAATCATTAATATATACCTTGTCACCCACATTAGTTAGTAATTCTAAATAGCGAGACAAGAGTATATTTATTCCTTCTTGAACAAGGCACTCCATACCGGATTCTATCCCCCGTAAAACGGCGGAAGTGAGAATTTCCAGACAAGAAATTGGTTTGGTAGCGTAGGAGGCTTGCCACATTTCGAGGTTAATTCCGGTTTCGGGTACTGGGTTTGTCCAGTTAATGCCAACTCCAATTACTGCTTGGGTAATATACCCGTTATTTATTTTAGTTTCTGTTAAAATGCCGCCTAATTTGCGACCATTTAAAACTAGATCATTCGGCCATTTAATTCCCACATCTACGCCACAACAACGCAGTTGGGAAGCAATGCCCCAAGCACTAGCAAGAGTTAATTGATAACTGGCACTAGCTTCTAGTTTAGGCGCGATCGCCATCGAAAGGTATAACCCGCCAGTATGAGAAATCCATTGTCTCCCCCATTGTCCTCTACCCGCAGTTTGTTGTGTGGCAATTACCACAGACCGAGTTTTTTCCCCTTGTGCCAACAAATTCCACAATGTTTGGTTAGTGGAAGTGACACTATCAAAAATGTGCAGCGAGAATGGTAAATTCTCCCAGTTTCTTGCTGCTTTTAACGCTAATTCCAACTTTTGCCGATCAAATTCCACAGGCATGAACCGAAATCCCGTTGTTCAAGTTAACATTAATTGGCTGATTTTGATAAAAGGGAATAGGGAGTTGGGAGTTGGGAGAAAAAAATTATTTTTTCATCCCGTATCACCAAAACCTTATGCTCAATACCCTATATTTTGGTTAGGTTCAAGATGCACACTTGGCATTGGCGCAATTGGGAAGGACTGCCATACCTTACCTGTAGTCTTTTAGAAAATTGGCAACACGGCTTTTTTACTCACCAGTTCTGGCCACGATCGCCCCAAGATTTAACTCCAGTTCTGCACCCAGAAGCATCAACGTATCGCTTAAAACAGGTACATGGCAATACAGTTCTCACTCCCCAAGAAGTTGACTCGCAAGTGAGGGAAATTGCCGAAGATGAAGAATCGGCTTTTGCCTCGGCTGATGGTTTAATCACCGAAGCACCTTTACAAGCGGTGTGGGTAGCCAGTGCAGATTGTACACCTGTGTTAATTGGAGATGTGCGAACTGGACAGGTAGCTGCATTACACGCAGGCTGGCGGGGTACAGCGGCGAAGATTGTCCCCCAAGCGATCGCTCGATTACAAGCCCAAGGCAGTAGATTAGAAGACTTAAGAGTTGCCCTTGGCCCCGCGATCGCCGGTGAAGTTTACCAAGTCTCGGTTGAGGTAGCTGCGGAAATTGGAGCCAGTATTATATCACATAACGACACCCAAAAAATTGTTCAGGTGTTACACGAACTACCCAATTCTCCATTATTAGCTGACCCGGAACCAGGAAAGGTGAGAGTTGATGTGCGGCGGGTAAATACTTTGCAGTTAGAAAATTTGGGGATTAGTGCAGAACAGGTAGCGATCGCTCCTTATTGTACATACCAAACTCCTGAACATTTCTTTTCTTACCGTCGTGAACAACAGAAAAAAGTCCAATGGTCAGGAATTGTTAGCGGTAAGCTAATTAACTAGCGCCAAAATTTAAAATTCAGGAGTTAAACGTAGCTTATTTTTTGAGAATTTTTTGGTAAATTGCGCTAATTTATTGGAGAATATTTGCCTTCGGAAACATATTTCCTGATCTAAATAAGTAGAATTAATGACACCTTAATTAGCACTTAAGTTTAAGGATGTAACTTACATAAGTTGCTTCTTTTCCTAGAAGCGAAATTAATGACAACTAAAAACTGGTTGATATTAATTTAGATACCCATAACAAAAGCATTAATTATCTACCGAGAGTTTAGAAAAGGATCGTATTATGTTGAGAAAAATCCAATATTCTTGTCAATGGATTGGCGGAGTTACCAACGGACTAGCCGTTTTAGCCAGTTTTGTTACGGGTAGTCATGTAGCATTAGCAGCTACAGTCCCGACTTTCGATCACATCGTCGTTGTTATTGAAGAAAACCACGGATACACACAAATCATCAGTTCAAGTAGCGCACCATATATCAATTCATTAGCATCGCAAGGCGCTCTTTTCACGGGTTCTTACGGTGTAACACACCCAAGCCAACCTAACTACTTAGCCTTGTTTAGTGGCTCGACACAAGGTGTTACGAATGATAATTGCCCATTGACATTCAGTGGTGCTAACCTAGCTACCCAGTTAGTGGGAATCGGCCGGACTTTTACAGGTTTTTCGGAGACTATGCCCAGTGTTGGTTATACAGGTTGTAACTACGGCGGGTCTAATGGTTACTATCGTAAGCACAACCCTTGGGTTGATTTCACTAATGTTGCTGCTGCTGCAAATCAACCCTTTACAAGTTTTCCTTCGTCTGCGAATTTTGCCAATCTGCCTACTGTCTCCGTTGTTGTTCCCAACCAACTAAATGATATGCACAATGGCACGATTCAACAAGGAGATACTTGGCTGAAAACCAATCTAGATGCTTATGCACAGTGGGCTAAAACTCATAATAGCTTGCTTATTATAACTTTTGATGAAGATAATGGTGCAACCGGACGGATTGCAACCATTTTTGTTGGCGCTCATGTTAAACAGGGAACATATAGTGAGAGGATTAATCACTACAATGTTTTACGTACTATTGAAGCCAGCTATGGATTATCAGGCTTGAATAATGCCGCTTCATTGACCCCAATTACTGATGTCTGGCAGTAAATTTTTAGGGAAGAGTGCAGGGGGGTATAAGGGCGTAAGGGTGTAGGTGTTCAAAACCTTTATATCCCTATAACCTACATTCCGCAGGTCTATCAGGTCAAAAGATAATATTTTCGGCAAGGTGCACCGAGAAACTGGAGAATCCAACGTCGTTCATCAGTAAGATTAGCAATCTGTCTAAAGCCAGCGATCGTTATCAAATGAATCGACATAAAACACTGAAAGACCCAACGGAGAGTGGGAGTGCTAGTCGGCTTACCCAACTGATTACTGATAGTTTGTTTTGCTGTTTCCAGGGCTTGACGCAGTGCCTTTTGCCCTAAACTGTAAACCAATAAACACAGACCCATCACCATTGCCAATGCTGCTACCCGTTCGGGAGAGTTGAGGAAGACGCTGCTGGTAAAAAACAGAGGGTCTTTGAGGAAACGAAAACCGCGTTCTGTAGATTGTTGAGCCTTGTACTGCAAGAGCAAGTCATCGCCAGTCAACTCGTTAGTATCTGTAACATTAGTCGCTAAAATGAAGCGACCTGCACGTAATTGTTCGATAGCAATGGCTTGAGGTTTTGGAACCACAGAAGCACGAATTTGATAACAGTAGTGAGTGTGTTGGGTATTTTTGCCTGGTCTACCGGGTTTGCGGTGACGATGGTGTTCAATAATCTCCACGTCTTGGAGTTGATGAAAGCGTAGCTGACTACTCAATAAATTTGCGGCTTTCAATGCATCTGCTGCACAAGCGAACTCTTGCTGTGATAACTGCCGTAGTTGAGACTGGGCTTTGTCCAGTTGCTTGGCTAGACGTTTTTCTAATTGCTTTAAATCCGCGCTTTTACGAGCTTCACTCTCGACGACTAACCAACGCTGCTTCACTGCGGCATAATCACTACAACACTCAGCAATCTGGTATCCTGCGATTGCACTGTTGACAAATGCTTCCTGACTCATGTTGTCTAAGAGAAATTGTGCTGCCGCTAAGGTGGCTGGCACTCTTGATAGCCAGCGTAAAGAATCCATCTGTTTGATGTTCTGTTCACAGTAAAGAGCGGCATCTGCCACAAACAAGGCATCTATCTCCCACTGTTGCCTAAACTCTTTGAGAATTCGGGCAAATGCCGCCGAGTCAGCTTCATTTCCATCTGCAACTCTCAGATATAAAGGGATATCTCCATCCCCACTGCACATTAAGTCCAATATAAATTGTTTGAGATCCGGTCGATGGTCTCGTGAATAACCATAGGTAATTTCAATTGCTCTTTCCTCTGTTGCGTCTTCATCTGTGGTGCTGACGTATTCTCCATGCACATGAAATGAACTGGAGTCTAGGTGCAAACTGTCTTTTTTTACCCCAAACTTTTGGGCTGCTGCCAACGCTACTGTGACGAATACTTGTGTTAATCCTGCCTCATATAGCTTATCCAATACTCTCCCTAAACGGTCATCGTTGAGATGTTCTGGACTTATCCCCTCACCCAATAGGTGCTCTGTGGCTTTGCCTACAAAAAACTTTTCAAACAAATACAGTGGCGCACTGACCAAGCCCAAGCCATTGAGAATCATCGCCTTTACTGCTTGACCTGGACTGACTATTTCTTGATGATGTATGCCTAGTATTTGGTTGATTTGTTCTACCAAACACATTTGGTCAATTATGCCTGCCACTATCCCGCAGTGGTCAATATCTTGTACTCTTATTTCTGATGCTGATGATGTCATTTATCAAAAATACCATCAATCTCTTCACTTACCTGCGGAATGTCGGCTATAAATTTACCTTCCTACACCCAGTTTCAACAGATAATCTTTGTACTCGCATCTCATCAAATTTTCACCTGTTCTCTGTATGCTTTGGGTGTTATACCCATAAATTTACGAAACACATTAGTAAAATGACTCTGGCTTTGAAAACCAACTTGTTCAGAGATTTGTTCAATACTTTTTTCAGTTGCACTCAAGAGTTTTTTTGCCTTAGCAATTCGGCTGTTAAGCACATATTGATGGGGTGCAAAACCTGTAGACTGTTTAAATAGGCGAGAAAAATGATACATACTCATTCCTACAACCGCAGCAATTTCCGCCAAAGTCAAATCTCTTTCTAGGTTTTCATGAATATATGAAATAGCTTGACGTAATTTTCTGGGCGAAAGTCCTTTGTGATTTGAAAATTGGGGAATTTTATCGCTGGCTATTGAGTGGTGTTTCAGCAGGTGAATGCAGAGTGTCGTTTTGAGAGACTCAATATAAAGTTGGCTACCCGTACCATCTGATTCTAATTCTGACTTCAGTGCTAAAGCAATGTGCTGAATTAATGGTTCCGGTGCAGCAAAGTAAGGTCTTAACTCCACACCTTGTAAATCAACCGACTCTAAGATAATGCGATTGAAAAATGCAGGTTCTAAACTAAGAAGCAAAAATTCAGTTTGTGATGTCCAACGGGAAATATGATGGGTGTTGGCAGGAACAATCGCTACATCACCATTAAAGATGTATTCCTGCTGAAAGCGTCCATCTATTACGCGTTCTGCTTTGGTTAAACGATGGGCTGTGTTGATAGAGATAATATGTTGTTGGGGCGAATGTTCGGGGGTTTCGTGGGCAGGCTGTTGGTAAATATCTAAACGAATACTATCCCATTTAGCATGGTAACTAGAATTGATGTGCGATCGCGGCAGAACTTCTGCACAAGCATCTTCTTGAGTAAAATCAACTTTTAAGATAGTCTCTTCCTGCATCATTCTCACCGCAGAGATAATTAATTTATGTGTAACACTATACTTAAACCGTAATACGAAAAGAGGTGCTATTTCAATGAGTTATTACGTAATATATGACGGAAATTGCAATCTCTGCGTTACTTTAGTGCAATTTTTAGAAACATTAGACAAAGGCAAGCTGTTTCTTTATACTTCTATGCAAAACGAGCAACAACTTACGCAGTGGGGAATAACATTCCAAGATTGTCAACAAGGAATGATATTAATTGACGCTAATGCCCCTGAACGACGTTGGCAAGGTAGCGATGCGGCTGAAGAAATTGGCAAGTTACTGCCACTGGGAAGTCTATTTGTCGATGCTTACCGTGCTTTACCGGGGATGAAGTGGGCAGGCGATCGCTTCTACGAACAAATCCGCGATCATCGTTATACTCTGTTTGGCAAGCGTGATACTACTTATCAATCAGCCTACTGTGTGGATGGTGGCTGCAAAATTGGTCATGATTAGTGTATGCACAGTTCTTGACAGTCTACTTTAGGGGGTTGGTATGACAGTAAGTAAGCCAGATTTAGAAATAACATCCCAAACGACTGATATTGTGGACTGGCAACCCCCAATGCCACCCACAGATTTAATATTTGATGATGGAGAACCATTGGAATCAAATCGCCACCGTATTGCCATGAATGTCTTAATTCGGTCATTGCAACAAGCTTGGGCTGACCGAAACGACTTTTACACAGGTGGCAATATGTTCATCTACTACAGCAGTACCCAAGCACGTAACAATGATTTCCGCGGCCCGGATTTTTTCGCTGTACTCAACGTTGATGGTACTATCCCCAGACAAGGTTGGGTCGTTTGGGAAGAAAACGGCCGTTACCCAGATGTCATTGTGGAATTGATGTCACCATCTACGGCGCGGGTTGATAAAGTGACGAAAAAGGAGATTTATCAACAAACCTTCCGCACACCAGATTATTTTGTCTATGATCCGTTTGAACCCAACTCATTGCAAGGCTGGCATTTAGATGCAAATCAGACTTACCAACCTTTGACTCCGAATGAACGTGGTTGGCTGTGGTGTCAGCGTTTAGGTTTTTGGTTAGGAACTTGGGAAGGCACAATAGACCGAGAAACAGCAATCTGGCTACGGTTTTATGACTCTGATGGTAATCTTGTCCCTCTACCAGAAGAAGCCGCCCAAGCACAAGCTGAAGCTGCACAGGCACAAGCCCAAGCCGCCCAAGCACGCGCTGAACGTTTAGCCGCCCGGTTAAGGGAATTAGGCGAAGACCCTGATATTTAATCATCAGTCTCGGAAATTTCAGACTTCAGACTTCAGACTTCTCATTAAACAGTTCTAAAATCTGCCGACAAAATTGTTTTAGCTTGTCGCCGATTTGTAGAGACGGTACAGACTCACCCACAATGTTCCAGTTTTCCACTGTCGAAAGTCGCCACGCTTCACCACGATGATCAAATCCAGCTACTTCTATGCCAATTGCCCGACGTAAGTTTGTGATTGGATCTTGATGAAAGCGAATTTGAATTAATACACTACGACTACGCCAGGATTTGCTGATTCCAGGAAAGTGAAAGCCAATGTCTATCGAATCTGGATCAACTAATTCTCTGGTTTCGGGGTCATTCTTCCAAGGTTTCAAATCCGATTTCGCATCAGGAAACTGGAATTTGAATAAATTAACTACCGTGGCAATCTTGCTGGCTAGTTCAAGGTTAGTTGCCTGTTCAGATGCGTTCACTAAAAAACACTCCTAAATAGTTAGTCAGCTAAGGGCAATGCGACGACAGAAAACCGCCAGAAAGCTTATCTTATTAGTGTTTCAGCTTATCAAGACGTTTTAAATTTCGCAACTAAAAGATTACCTTTCCTTAACAATTACTCAGGTATGAAGTGTGAAATATGAAGTATGAAACTTTAGATATAGATATATGAGTAATTATACTTAAGATTTTAGGAAAGTGTCTGAGACTTTACCCTCGTTCAATAATGGTCTAAGAAAAATTTGAGAATTTTCCGCAAAATCATCTACTGGCTAGAACGATAAATTACCCTGGCGATCTAAAATTACACTGTTAGCTGGCAAACGTTAAAAAAAGTTAAGTTCAGTTTATGGCGCGTCAACGCTCGATTTTCTCAATCATCCTGGTATTATTAGCTACATTCCTCATTAGTTGTGGTGGCCCTGGGGTCGCCGTTGCACCTCCAACTTATACAGCAGATCAAATTGCCCAAATTCAGGAATATGTGCCTGAAATTCAGACTGTGCGCGATCGCGCAGACGAACTGAAAAGCCTCATCCAAAAAAATGAGTGGATTAAGGTGGGTAACTTTATTCATGGCCCAATGGCAGAAGCTAGACTGACCATGACTTACATTACACCCCATCTTTTACCCAAAGACCAAACCGCAGCCCGTCAAATCACCAAAGATTTACTAAATCACTTGGTTAAAATTGATCAAGCGGCTGCTAGAGGCAATAGTTTAGTTGCCTCTAGTAACTACCAAGCCGTCTTTACAGATGTTGACAAATTCCTCCAACTACTGCCTGAAGGTAGTAAGCAAGTTGAGTCCTAAGTAGTGATTCCTGAGTGATAAGTTATGAGTTAGAAGTTAGGAATTAGCTAGTCTTAACTCCTAGCTCATAATTTTTAAATATCCCAACAATGAGTCATGTAATTATTATCGGTTGTGGTGTCATTGGAGCCGCGATCGCCTATGAACTGAGTCAAGTAACAGGGTTGCAAATTACTGTTATTGACCAACAACAACCCGCACAAGCTTCTACAGGTGCAGCCCTTGGGGTTTTGATGGGTGCTATGAGTCAAAAAATCAAGGGCAAAGCTTGGCGGTTGCGGCAAACTAGTATTGAACGCTACGAAACTTTAATTCCTGAATTAGAAGCATTAACTGGGCGTAAAATACCCTTCAATCGTCAAGGTATACTTCACCTGTGTTGGGAAGAAGAAAATTTTGAGAATTGGGAAAAACTAGTAAAAATTCGTCATTCCCAAGGTTGGGAGTTGGAAATCTGGGACAGGGCGAAACTCAAGAGTATGTGTCCCCAAGTCCATAATGACAAAATTACTGGTGCTGTCTACTCCCCTCAAGATCGTCAACTCGACCCCACAGCCTTAACCTTAGCTTTAGTGGAAGCAGCCCAACACAAAGGCGTAACTTTTAAATTTGGTGTGAATGTTTTAAATATTTCACCAAAATCAATCGAAACTACAGAAGGTAATATTGCCGCTGATTGGATTGTGGTTGCGGCTGGACTGGGTTCCACACAACTAACAGCCCAGTTAAACCAAAAAGTTGATATCCGCCCTGTTCTAGGACAAGCATTACAAGTACATTTAGCAAATCCCATCGGTAATCCTGAGTTTCAGCCGATGATTACCTGCAATGATGTGCATATCGTTTCTATAGGCGGCGGAAATTATTGGATAGGCGCAACGGTGGAATTTCTTACTGATAGCGATGAAATCCCACCTAATCATCAACTATTAGAGGATGTTAGACAACAAGCGATCGCCTTTTGTCCAGAACTCGCCTCAGCCACAATTACCCGCACTTGGTCAGGGTTACGCCCCCGCCCGGAAGGTCGCCCAGCACCCATCATTGAAAAACTGCCAGGATTTAACAACATCCTCCTCGCCACCGGACATTATCGTAACGGTGTGTTACTAGCACCTGCAACAGCATCTGCGATTCGTGAGATGATTATTTGAGAATTTAGAAGTCAGAATTCAGAATTAATATTCTTTCTGTATTCTGAATTCTCAGTTTTTATTAGGAAAGTAGCGTGTCTGTAACCGAAAATAAAGTAAAAATTGATTCATTAGAGTGGTTTTATCGGGAAGCTGAACCGATTGGACAAAGTGATTTAGTACCTGTAATCTTACTGCACGGAATAGTATCCCAAAGTTATAGTTGGCGTAATATTCTACCAGCTTTAGCCAGTCAAGGAACAAGAGCGATCGCACCTGATTGGATTGGTTATGGCTTTTCTGCTATGCCAGAAAAACGCGATTTTTCCTACACTCCTGACGCATTTATTACAGCTTTAGAAAGATTTATTCAAGAACTAAAAATCGAAAAATTTTCTTTAGTTGTCCAAGGCTTTTTAGGTTCTGTTGGCTTACAATATGCCTTACGTCATCCCGAACAAATTGCCAACATTGCTATTTTAAATACCCCGATTTCAACCACTGCTAAATTACCTTGGAAAATCAAACAAATGGGTTTACCATTAGCCGGGGAAATGATGACTCAAGACCCATTATTAGTTGATCGTACCCTAGAAGGTGGTAGTCGTTATCGCATCGAAGATAAAGACTTAGACGTTTACCGCCGACCTTTTTTGAAAACATCTGCGGCTGGTAGAGGTTTGTTATCAACCATTCGTAATTTACAACTATCAGAAGCAATGACAGAAATTGAATCTGGCTTTCAAAAATGGGAACAACCAATTCTGCTTCAATGGGGCATGATTGACCCTTGGTTATCCATAGACATAGCACAAAAATTTAGTGATTCTGTCCCCAATGCAGAATTAGTAAAGCTTAATAATGTTGGGCATTACCCTCAAGAACATTACCATAAAACAATTTTAGAAGACTTATTACCTTTTGTCAGACGTGTAAATAATTAGTCAGAAATAAATTTGGCAAAAATCGATATTATAAAAAACGAAACCATAGATAAATATAGATAATTTATCTGTGTTTAACTAATAGCTAATTAGATGATTTGGCACAGCATTTAATGCGAACTTAAGCGAATGTAGAAAGTTAACTAAGTAGGTAGACATAATCAAATGTAAAATGCAAATCAAAGATATTCGCTGATATCAAAGGTTGTTCCTCCTGCCTTCTACTTCATAACTTACGATGTATTAAAGCCACCTTAATGGAGAAGAGAATTCATGGCTTATTCTTGGTTTAAAGCATTTCATATTATTGGCATTGTTGTTTGGTTCGCTGGGTTATTTTATCTCGTGCGTCTGTTTATCTACCATGTTGAAGCCGAACAAGAACCAGAACCAGCACGCACAATACTGAAAAATCAGTATCAAATCATGGAACTACGTCTTTATCGCATTATCACTACTCCCGGAATGATAGTCACAGTAGCGATGGCGATAGGTTTGCTGAGTACTGAACCAGAAGTTTTAAAACAGAGTTGGTTACATTTTAAATTGCTATTTGTTGCCATTCTATTGGCTTATCATCATTACTGCGGTCGTTTGATGAAAAAGTTAGCGAAGGATGAATGTCGTTGGAGTGGTCAACAATTACGTGCTTTAAACGAAGCACCTACAGTTATGTTGGTGGTGATTGTACTATTGGCTGTATTCAAAAATAATCTGCCTACAGATATCACCGCTTGGGGGATTTTTGGCTTGATAATTTTCATGGCGGTTACTATTCAGCTATACGCTAAGAAACGCAAGCGTGATAAAGAACAATTAATAGCGCAGATAAACCAAGTTCCTCAAGAACAAAGTTAGAGAAGTAGCTCTTTCACGAAAAATTTGGGTAAGATAATTCCTCTTTCATCTGATATGAACTGAGAAACCTAATTCTTTCGGGTGCGTTTAACTTTGTTAGCGCACCTCTGATTTATTTAAATTGGCATCAAGAGGTAATTGCACAATGCAAATTCAGCAATTATTTAGCAAAAGAGTTGGTGTAATTGCAACAATGCACCAAAAAGAAAAGGTAATTGCGCCATTATTAGAACAAGAATTAGATATTAAAACTAGAGTACCAAATAATTTTGATACTGATGTTTTTGGCACATTTACCAGAGAAATAAAACGCCCTGGAAATCAAATCGCAGCCGCCAAATTAAAAGCAGAAACAGCGTTAAAAATTACAGGTGAAACTTTAGCGATCGCTAGTGAAGGTAGTTTTGTACCTCATCCACTTGTACCATACATTTACTCCAATCGAGAAATTGTTATTTTATTAGATAAACAAAACGAAATAGAAATTATTGGCGAGGAATTTTCTATAGACACTAACTTTAATCATCAGATCGTTGAAAATCTCCCAGAAGCTTACGATTTTGCTAAAAAAGTAGGATTTCCTGAACATGGTCTTGTTGTTTCCTGGAACGATTCTGCTAAAAATATTATGGAAATAATCAAAGGAATTACAACAGCAGCAAAACTCCAAGAAACTATCCAAACAGCATTGAATAATTCTGTGGATGGCAAAGTTAGCTTAGAAACAGATATGCGGGCGCTTTATAATCCAACCCGTATGAAAAATATTGCCAAAGCCACCTTAGATTTATTAAATAAAATTAAAAGCTTATGTCCACAATGTTCTGCACCTGGTTTTGCCATAACTGAAAAAATAGCAGGTCTACCATGTGAAATGTGTTCTATGCCCACTAGTTTGACACTTTCAGTTATTTATCATTGTCAAAAATGTGGTTTTAAGCAAGAAAAATTATTTCCTAATGGTAGAGAATTTGCTGACCCAGCCCAATGTATGTATTGTAATCCTTAGTAATCTGGTTTGATTTTGAGTAGGGAGTAGAAAAGAGTATAATTTTGCTAACTCTGGAACTTATAACCTCCTATAAAAAAATCTCCCGCTGCTAAATAGCAACGAGAAGATTCAAATTTATAGTTCGTCAGGTGATCGGAATAGTATCTTATTTAGTACTTATTTGAGGTATATTTATTCCTCCATTAGATAGAGAAATAACCTAGCTAATGGCTGATGTATGTATATACTAATACTGCTAAAAATTACATAATCAATTTAGAATTAAAACCTTAAAGTTAGTTTATAGTAATACATAAAAATTAGCTTAAAATAAATTATCAGATAAGATGATGTATTGAAAAAGCCCTACTGCTTTTCAAAAGCAAAAGGGCAGACGGTATGATGTGAGAAGCAAACTATTTGTTTACTGAAATATAAGATAGCAAGCGAATGTGACAGTGTTATCACATTTATATGAAAATTATGCGATCGCAGATAATTCTAGCTACGGGTAAAAAATAGCGCCGCCAAGACAATTAAACCTAAAAGCGCCAAGGGAACCCAAAGATTAGGCACATCAGACAAACTCATCACACAGTACTTTTACCATTCCGATCAGGGATAATTCCATTTATACAGCAAGCAGCCTGCACGGATAACCCACAATGACATCACAAGAAATAGTCATTTGGCTACAAGAACATACAACTTTAGGAATTCTCTCATCTGCGGCGTTGAATGCGATCGCCCAAGTTTTAGAAGAACGGACTTTACCACAAGGCAGTAATTTAGTTAGCGCAGGTATTCCTCCAGAAGCGCTTTACATCCTCAAAGATGGTCAAATTGAAAGCGATACCAGCAATAAAAGTAACTTTGCCCTCGCTTGTGGTTTTCTTCCAGGGGCAGTAATTAACCTTAAAGAACTGCTGTTAGATGAACTAACTCCATCTACAATTATTGCGCTCACAGAATGCCAAATATGGGTAATTCCAGCTAGTGAATTTCGTACCTTAGCCAGCCAATACCCAGAAATAACACAAGCCTTATCTCGCTCTTTAGCCCAAGAATTAGCCCAAGTCACATCAGCTTTAACTTACGAACAAGAACGTTCCGTTGCGTTGCGTCCCTATTTAGTTACCAAAGCTCAACGAGGTATTGTGGGTACAAGTCGCTATGCAGTACGCTTACGCGAACAAATACGAGAAGCCGCCGCTGACCGCAAATCTGTAGAAATCTTCGGCGAACCAGGCTTAGAAAAGGATAATATAGCCGCACTCATTCACTACGGTTCACCAAAACGTCGGGAACCGATTATTAAAATCAATTGTGGCATTCTCCAAACTAGCGGTATAGACTTATTTGGTCGTGCAGGTGGCAAACCAGGCCTGTTGGAATGGTTGGGAGAAGGCACTTTAGTACTCAACAACATCCAAGAATTGCCCCCAGAATTATTACCAGCAATGGTGCAGTTAATCAAAACAGGCACTTATAACCCCGTAACTCGTACTGGCGAACCAACCGCCGCACCTCGTTCCAGTCAAGCCCGGATTTTGATAATTTCCGAAAAAACTCAATCGAAAATTGAACGTTGCGTTGGTCGGGTAATTAAAGTCCCGCCAGTGCGCGTGCGAAAAACGGATATTAAAGCACAGGTAGAATATTACATCAGTCTTTATGTGCGATCGCGCGGACTGCCTAAACCTCATGTCACCCCAGAAGCCTTACGCCGCTTGCAGTCTTATGACTTTCCTGGCAATCTCAAGGAGTTAAAAAATTTAGTAGAACGAGCAATTGTTCAAGCTGGAGTAAGACAAGAATTAACCGAAGAAATCTTCTGGTCAGCCCAAACCAAGAAAAAAGAATTTCGCGTCAACTTGTTGAATTCCTATCCTGGGTTGCGGAAGTTCTTACGCAGTGACTGGTGGCCAGACCGGATTAACTATGGCTTTACTGTGGTAGTTTTTCCCATCCTCATTGCAGTGTTATTTGTGGGGCCGCAAACACGCGATCGCAATTTTGCTTTAAATTTATTTTGGGCTTGGTGGTGGCCTTTCTTTTTATTGATCTTTCCCTTTTTAGGTCGCGTCTGGTGTAGCGTCTGTCCTTTCATGATTTATGGCGAAATTACCCAAAAGTTATCTCTGTGGTTATTTCCCCGCCAACTCAAACGCTGGCCGCGAGAAAAAGCCGAGAAATGGGGCGGATGGTTTTTATTTGGCTTATTTACTTTAATTTTCCTCTGGGAAGAACTCTGGCACTTAGAAAACACAGCTTACTTATCGGCTTGTTTGCTGTTGTTAATTACCGCCGGAGCCATGATTTTCTCAGCCATATTTGAACGACGGTTTTGGTGTCGCTATCTTTGCCCCATCGGCGGAATGAATGGTTTATTTGCCAAACTCTCCATGACAGAACTACGCGCCCAACAAGGTATTTGTTCTGCTACCTGCACCACCTATCAATGTTATAAAGGTGGGCCGCAAAAAGGCGAAGGTATGGAAACCAATGGCTGTCCGTTATATTCTCATCCAGCCCAACTAGAAGATAACAGAGATTGCGTTTTGTGCATGACTTGTTTAAAAGCCTGTCCTCATCGTTCCGTTGAGTTTAACTTGCGTCCCCCCGGAATTGAACTGTGGACAACTCATGTACCACGCAAATATGAGGTTGCATTGTTATTTTTACTCTGGGGTGGTGTATATCTGCATCGTTTACCACAATTGCAGTCATGGTTGGGTCTGCAACTGGATTTAACTGATTTTTGGCAGCATTTAGGGTTATCACTCTTAGTTTTACTTATCCCCGCTGCTGTGGCTTGGGTAGGATATGGTTTGCTCAAGCTATTTAATTTTCAACGCAAGCCAAAATCATTCACCGAACTTGCATATAGCTACTTACCATTGGTGTTAGGCGGAAATTTAGCTCACTACCTACATTTAGGCTTGGCAGAAGGTGGGCGAATTTTACCCGTGACTTTGGCTACTTTTGGCTTAAATAGCGAACATTTACCTGTATTGATAGCACATCCAGCAGTCATCAGCTTTTTGCAAGGCGCTACTTTAATTTTCTCCGTGCTGTTAACCATAGTATTAACACAAAAAATAGCCCGCCAGCCGCTGCGATCGCTTTTTTGGCAACATTTAGCAACTATTGGGTTAGCAGCTAGTATGTGGGTATTAATAGTCTTTTAACTAGAATCACTTTATACATTCAATACCATAAATTTAAAATCCGCCATTGAATTCAAAGATTGGATAAATTTTGAGTGCGAAGTTTATTACTGCTGCAATTTTTGTTTATATTATCACTCAGTACAGATGTAGGCAGATCACGATACCCTCTTTAACTGTAACTTCTTATGATGTCAAGACCTACTGTTAATCCTCATACAGGAGGTTATGCTGTAGACGTGTTAGCTCTTGCTAATCAACGTCCAGCAGCTAATTTTGTCAAACAGCCCTTACACAAATCAACCTCAAGCATCGCAAAAAGATTAATAGACATTCTAGGGGCTATTGTTGGACTAATCATCACAACCATCGTGGCAATTCCTATAGGAATTATCATCAAAATCACTAATCCCGGCCCCATATTTTACTCCCAAATTCGCTGTGGTATCAACGGTAAGCCGTTCCGTATTTGGAAGTTCCGTTCAATGGTGGTAAATGCGGATCAAATCAAGAATTTGGTCAAAAATCAAGCTCAAGGTCACATATTTAAAGCTGTTGATGACCCCCGCATTACCCCAGTCGGTAAATTCTTGCGTCGCACTAGCTTAGATGAATTTCCCCAGTTTTGGAATGTTCTCAAGGGAGAAATGAGCTTAGTTGGAACACGCCCCCCTACGCCTGATGAAGTCATACACTATGCACCGCATCACTGGGAAAGATTAAAAGTTAAGCCAGGTATGACGGGAGAATGGCAAGTTAATGGACGTTCCAGCATCAAAGATTTTGAAACTATTGTAAAAATGGATGTTGATTATCAACGTAAATGGTCTATAGCTTATGACCTGATGCTGATATTTAAAACCATCTGGGTTGTATTGAACAAGAGTGGAGCTTGTTAGTTAAAATTAACCCTTAACACCACTACCAGTTTCTGTCGGTACGATGTAGCGTTGTAAAAACAGAAATAATATTAGTACTGGGGCGATGGAAATTATCGAGCCAGCAGCTACTAAGCGCCAGTCTAAAGAAAAAGTCCCCGCTAATTTTGCCACGCCTAAAGGTAAGGTGTAGAGTTTTTCGTCTTGAATGACAATTAACGGCCAGAGAAAATCACTCCAAGAGCCGATAAAAACGAAAATTGCCAGAGTAACTAATGCAGGACGAATGGCTGGTAACATTATGTGCCACCACAAGCCTAACTCTGAACTACCATCCATCCGCGCAGCTTCTTCTATTTCTTTAGGAACACCTATAAAAGCTTGTCGCAGTAAAAAAATGCCAAAAGCCGAGGCTAAACTAGGAAACATCATTCCCCAATAGGTGTTTACTAAACCTAGCTGGACTGTCAGGATGTATAAGGGAATCATGACAATCTGAAAGGGAATCATGATTGTCGAGACGATCGCCACAAAAATCCAGTCTCTCCCTGGAAATGATAATCTGGCTAAAGGATAAGCCGCTAAAGCACAAAATAATAAATTCAAGCCAACAGTCAGTACAGAAACCAAAGTACTGTTATATAAATATTGGGCAAATGGTAAAGATTGCCAAACACTTACAAAATTGCCCAGGGTCGGTTGGCTGGGAAGTAACTGTGGTGGCGACTGTAATATATTTTCGGTGGGTGATTTCAACGCTGTACTAATTAACCACAGCAGCGGAAATAGTGTTAATAGTGCGATCGCTCCTAAAACTATATAAATTAATAAAATATTTAATTTGGGATTGTGCTTGATAAATTTCATAATTAACCTAATTTTTATAATTGGAAATCTAATTATAAACCTGGAATTATTCAAATAATTAAAACGTAATTCTGCAATCAAAAATCTCTAAACTTATTGTGCCATCTACTAAAATTTGGAATGCCAAGATCCTCGATAATTGCATATCTCCATCTACATAAATTTGTATTTTCTGCGTCAGAAACAATTGTCTCTAACGCAAGCTATCGAACATAATATAACCCCTAAACTTAAGCAGTTTCAATCTGATTTACAGTGGTTCATCTTGAACTACTGTATGAGGTTGTGGTTCCCGCAAGCGTTGGGTAATTTGCTCTCGTCGATATTTTGCAAGTTCGCTGTAAAGCCTCTTGCGCGAAAGATTTACACTACCAACAGGCTCATGTTCTAAGAGTGTATGCCAAGGTGAGAATAACATACCTTCATCTAAACGCTTGCGTTCTTCAAAATCAAATTTTTGACTAGGAATACGCACAGTTGCAACTTTAATAAATGGTGAATCTGCCTCTTGCCATTCCTGAACATGGTTTTCAATTGGTGTCTTTTCATCATCTACATAAAACTGAATCAGGAAGTCAAAAGAGGCTTCTTGACCTTCTAGCGTCAAATATTTGACTATTGCTTCCCGTAGGTAGTTTTCCGATTCTGGAATTGTTTCGGGAGGTTGTTCCGGCTGTTGTGGTTTGACGGAAAATTTGACAAATTTATCGCCAAACTTAAATGGAGCCATACTCCAATATTGAATTAAAAGTGGATTACCTATCTTCTTACTACCAATTTTTTGCAAAATAGCAAAGGCGTAAGTCAGTTCTTCCATTCGCTCTGGTGTAAGTTGTCCACTACCTGCTTTGGCTAAATCGGCATAATCACGAACATCTTTAGTCAAGAAAATAGGATAGTTGTTGAGGATAAAATCTTGTGTTTTTTCTTCGTCATCTAGCACTTTTTGTCCATCTACATTGATCACCTTGATGGCGATCCCGCGAACATCCGGCTGGTTATCGGAGTTGAACGTACCACGTTTTTGAGGCGCACCACCATTAGAAAAACGAATCCACACAGGATAAGTTTGGGGGGTTTTAAACAAACCTACTCTCAAGTCCTCAGAAAGATGTGGTTCAATAATCAACTCTCCCCAAAGGAGTCCATGACTTTTGCTATGAATTTGGCGGAGGTCTGGGCCTGTTTGCTGTTGAGCTTGAAGACTAGTTGCTATAATCTCGTCGAGCAGTGCTTCCTGCTCAGTGGTAGATGATACTGGATTATTCATAGAAAATATTAGATTATGTGTCTTCATTATCCTGAAGCTTTAATCTTTTCCAGTCAAGCCAGTTTCACTCACAACAATTTTTAGAGGTTTATCCCAAGGTGCGATCGGTATTCGCTGCAAGTAAGCAAAATCAAATACTATACCTACAGTTGGTTTATTTGCCCATTCTGGAGAACTGAGTAAACGGTCATAATATCCGCCACCGTAACCCAAGCGATATCCTTGGCGATCGCAAGCTATACTAGGCACAAGAATTAAATCGACTTCACTAGGGTCTATGGTTGGCGCATCGGGATGAGGTTCGCTAATACCATAGCTGTTAATTTGCAGCGAGTCTCCAGATTGCCAAACATACCAAGATAAGGAATTACCAACGCAGCGCGGAAATCCCCATTGATATTTAGTATCTGCAAATAAAAGACTTAAATCAGGTTCTTGGCGAAAGCTGAAATATGCGAGTATTGTTTTTGCGTCACTATAAAAAATAAAAGTTTGTATTTGAGTGCAAATGCGATCGCTTTTTTCTCTCCATTCTTCAACAGACATCAATTGCCGTTTTTTTAGTAATGTGCGGCGTAGTTTAACTTTATCTAGCTGTATATTAACTGTATCCATATAAAAATCTATTCATAAAAATTGTAGAGACGCTGCGTAGCAGCGTCTCTACAAACCTAGCCTAGAGCATTTGTATTGTATTTAAGCAGCGTTTTGACGATACCAATCAATGGTATTTTTTAGCCCTTCTCTAAAGCCAACTTGTGCGGTAAAGCCAAAAGCTTGCTTGGCGCGTTCTGTATCTAAACATCTGCGGGGTTGACCATTGGGTTTGTCGGTTTCCCAAACAATTTCACCGTCAAACTCCATCAATTCGCAAATCAGGGTAATCAAATCACGAATGGTGATTTCATAACCAGTACCTAGGTTCACTGGTTCCGATTCATGGTAGTGTTGCGTCCCCATAACAATACCCCGTGCTGCATCTTCAGAGTAGAGAAACTCGCGGGTAGGACTACCATCACCCCAAACCGGAAGTTGTTTATCTCCGTTAATTTGGGCTTCGTGAACTTTGCGAATTAATGCGGGAATTACGTGAGAACTTCTGGGGTCAAAGTTATCTTCTGGTCCGTATAAATTCACAGGTAATAGGTAAATTCCATTGAATCCATATTGCTGGCGGTAAGATTGCAGCTGAACTAACAATGCTTTCTTCGCCACACCGTAAGGTGCGTTAGTTTCTTCTGGGTAGCCATTCCAAAGGTCATCTTCTTTAAATGGCACTGGTGTAAATTTAGGGTAGGCACAGATTGTACCAACACAAACGAATTTTTCTACTCCAGCTTGATGGGCAGCATGAATTAGCTGGGTTCCCATAATTAAGTTGTCGTAGAATAACTCTGCTGGCTTTTCGCGGTTGAGACCAATGCCACCGACGTGAGCCGCTAGATGGATAATGATATCTTGTTGGTCAACTGCGCGTTGACAGTTTTCCCAAACACGGATGTCACATTCACGTGATCGCGGTACTGTAATTTTCGCATTATCAGCCCCAGCCTTACACAGCTGATCTATTACCTGACGACCGAGGAATCCCGCCCCACCTGTGACGAGAATCCTTTTGTTTTTCAGTTCTAAGGCGGTCATATTTTTATCCTCAGAGGTGTGAATCAGAAGTGGAGAGCGCCCAATTCTTGACGAATAGTAGCAATATCTACAGGCATTGATGAACCATTGCCATTGGGTGAAGTGTGACCCAATGCTTGTAAATCTGCTTCCACCATGAGGGAGACTAATCCTTCAAAGGTAACTGACGGTTCCCAACCTAACTTTTGTTTTGCCTTAGTAGGATCACCGATCAATAAGTCTACTTCGGCGGGACGCAGGTAGCGATCGTCAAACTCTATGTAATCTTGCCAATTGAGATTGACGTAACCAAAAGCTAACTCTAAAAATTCTTTTACTGAGTGGGTTTCACCAGTTGCAATTACATAATCATCTGGCTGTTCTTTTTGTAACATCAACCACATAGCTCGGACGTAATCTTTTGCGTAACCCCAATCTCGTTTAGCATCAAGATTACCCATATACAGCTTTTTCTGCTTGCCAGCTACAATTCTCGCTACTGCTCTGGTAATTTTACGGGTAACAAAAGTTTCTCCACGCCGTGGAGACTCGTGGTTAAACAAAATACCGTTACAAGCAAACAAATTGTAAGATTCGCGGTAATTTACTGTTTGCCAGTGAGCGTAAACTTTTGCACAAGCGTAGGGACTGCGAGGATAAAATGGTGTTGTCTCGCTTTGCGGTACTGCTTGGACTAAACCATACATTTCGGAAGAACCAGCTTGATAGAAACGGACTTCAGTACCAGTGCGTTGCTGATAATCTCGAATCGCTTCTAATAGACGCAGTGTACCCATACCCACTGCATCAACTGTATACTCTGGTGAATCAAAGCTCACCCTCACATGGGATTGCGCTCCCAAATTGTATATTTCGGTTGGTTGAACTTCTTCTAAAATTCGTCGCAGCGTTGTACCATCCGTCAAATCACCATAGTGAAGCAATAACCGCACACCATCTTTGTGGGGGTCTTCGTAAATATGATCAATGCGGTCTGTATTGAAGGTGGAAGTCCGACGAATAATTCCATGAACTTCGTAACCTTGCTCTAACAAAAACTCACTTAGATATGAACCATCTTGACCTGTAATACCAGTAATCAACGCTCGCTTAGTTTGCACCATGCTCAATTATCCCTTGTGATTTTTGATCTGTATAGTTCCATTCCAACTGATACAACCTAGCAGCTAATGGCTAAATTGCCTAATGGGAAACTTACGGGTCTTAATTGATAGCAGAATTTTGCCGTAAACAAATATACTTAATTAAGAATTATTTAACAAGTCAATTCTGAGTAGATTAACTCAATGATTGGAGTAAATTTTTAATTTATTGCGTAAATTTTACCAAAACTTTATACAATCTAGATTTTTGTTAAGCCTAGATCAATTGAAAATTTGAGGGATTTATTTATTAGGTTGTTGGCTTAAAGACTGGTAAAAATTGAAACTAGAAGACTAAATAGATAGTTAAATAGGGGCATTTATTGCCCCTATGATCAATGTTGAGTCTTGCTCAGTAAGCTCCGTTATTTTTAGGCATGATGACCACATCAATCGTTTTCAGTATTATCCACAAATCAAGCCAGAAATTCCGAAATTTCACATAGTGTAGGTCTATTTGAACTCTTCTGGGGTAAGGGATGTCATTACGTCCTGAAACCTGCCACAAGCCAGTAATTCCTGGTCGGATTGTTAATATCTGACCTATGTGATTACCGTATTTTGGTAATTCTTCTGTTACTAGGGGGCGCGGCCCAACGACGCTCATGTCTCCTTTTAAAACATTCCAAAATTGAGGAAATTCGTCCAAGCTAGTAATACGCAGAAATCTACCAATTGTGGTAATTCGCGGGTCATGTTTCAGCTTAAAACTGCTTTCAAATTCTTGCCGCAATTGGGGCGATGTTTCCATCATTTGCACGAGTATTTCGTCTGCATTGCTCACCATTGTGCGGAATTTAATACAATTGAAGCGTTTGTAGTTTTTACCTACCCGTTCTTGGACATAAAAAATCGGGCCTTCTGAGCTTAATGCAATCAGTAAGGCCAAAATTAAGTAAAGGGGAAAAAACAAAATCAGTACTGATAGCGAAAACCCGATGTCGAATAGTCGCTTAACAAACTCTCCGTTTAAAGCCTGAACGGACAAACCCTTGGGTTTTACCTTGGGTGTCTTGGTTTTTTTACTACGTTTTAAGAAAGTACGCGTAGACGAGCTAGCGTCTTGCCGTAGGCTTCGCTTGCCGGAGAGGAGTGAGCTCTGGGCAGTCATCATACTCCTTAATAATCCACACCACACATAGTCCCAATCTTAAAGCCAAAATGAGGTGCTTCTGGAGGGAAGTTCCAAAAGCATACACAATTTCCGTACACAAATTTCGACCATTATTCTAAGTAGGGTCTGTTTTTGTGGCACTTGTTGAGAAAATCTAGATAACGCTGTGCAAAAACTTGCGGTGAAAACTGGGTAGCGTGCGATCGCAAATACTCAGGATTGATGGCATTGCGATACATTTCAAATTTTTCCACTGCCTCTGTCAAGGCTGCTACTGTTTGTTCTGGAAAAAATATACCAGTTCCTTGTTCTTTGTGCGATCGCACATCCTGCACTGTTTCTAAAGCACCCCCAGCCCCATAAGCAATTACTGGAGTACCACAAGCTTGTGCTTCTACTAAGGCAATGCCAAAATCTTCACAAGCTGCATACACAAATGCCCTGGCTTGAGCCATATATTTTTTTACTACATCATCAGGCTGCCAACCCAGTATTTTAATGTTAGAGTTGGCGATTTGGCGAATTTTTTCCATTTCTGAACCTGTACCAATTATGACCAATGGTAACTGCAATTTATTGAAAGCTTGGACAATTAAAGATACTTGCTTATAGCTAACTAAACGGGAAACAGTCAAGTAAAAATTTTCTTTTTGGAGAAAAAGCGGAAAAGCTTCTACATTAACTGGTGGATAAATAACTGCGGCTTCTCGTCGATAGCAACGCCAAATTCTTCTCGCTGTGTGCTGGGAATTGGCAATAAAGTAATCAACGCGATTGGCACTTAAGACATCCCACTGGCGCAACTGATGTAGTAGATGCTTTGTTAACCACCCTGGTAAACCACTACCTAGTTTACTTTGCTGGAGATAATCAAAAGTCAAGTCCCAGGCATAACGCATAGGACTGTGACAGTAGCAAATATGCAGCTGGTCAGGGGTAGTTAGAACTCCTTTAGCTACAGCATGAGAAGAAGACAAAATTACGTCATATTGACGCAAATCCAGTTGTTCAATTGCCAAGGGTAACAAAGGCAAATATTTTTGCACTCCATTCCTCGCATAAGGAAAGTGTTGTAAAAAGGTCGTACCAATTTGACGTTTGTACAAGTAACTTTCAGAATTGCTGGATTCAAAGTCAATTAGGGCATATAAATCAGCATCAACGTGATTCAGAATCTCTTGTACAACTAGTTCTGAACCACCGGTGGCTTTAGGTGTTAACCACTCATGAACCAGAGCATATTTCAAGGACACAGTTAACTTGAGTAGGTGGAAAATATAGTCAGACAAATTGTAAGGAAGCGCCCCAGATTGAACTTCCGACGGAATTCAAGCACAAGTGGTTCCAGAGGGATGCAACAACCTGATAACCTCAAATGGGGTAGTAGAACATGGGGCGTAGGGATGAGGGGCTAGGGACTAGGGATGAGTATCAAAAACCGATAGATAATTTTATATATCTAACTTCTAAGCTCTAGCCTCTAACCTCTAACCTTTAGCCTCTCCATTAGATATAAAAGGGGAATTTATGCGAATTTTGATTATGGGTGGCACTAGGTTCATTGGTGTTTACCTAACTCAAATACTTTTAAAACAAGGCCATGAGGTGGTACTGTTCAATCGTGGTAATCGTTCTGTACCGTCAGGAGTAGGACAAATTATAGGCGATCGCACGGATGCAGCACAGCTGAAAGAAAAATTATCACAAGAAAATTTTGACATCATTTTTGATAATAATGGTCGGGAACTCAGTGATACTCAGCCATTGGCAGAAATTTTCCAAGGTAGAGTGCAGCAGTTTATTTACATGAGTTCGGCGGGAGTATATCTCAAATCTGACCAGTTACCCCATGTTGAAGGGGATGCGGTAGATCCTAAAAGTCGTCATAAGGGTAAACATGAAACAGAAGCTTATTTAGCGGAAAAAGGCTTACCCTTTACCTCAATTCGCCCAACGTATATTTACGGGCCGAGTAATTACAACGAATTAGAAAGCTGGTTTTTTGATAGAATTGTGCGCGATCGCCCAATTGCTATTCCCGGTAACGGCTTGCATATTACCCAGTTGGGTCATGTGCAAGATTTAGCAACTGCTATGTCTTTGGTGATTGGCAATCAAAAAGCTGTGGGGCAGATTTATAATATTTCAGGCGATCGCTTTGTTACATTCGATGGTTTAGCCCGTGCTTGTGCTGTAGCGGCTGGCAAATCACCCGATGCAATTAAAATAGTTCACTACGACCCGAAAAAATTTGATTTTGGCAAGCGTAAAGCCTTGCCGATGCGCGTTCAGCATTTCTTCGCATCGGTACAAAAAGCGCAAACAGAATTAAACTGGCAGCCGGAGTATGATTTAATTTCTGGGCTAACAGATTCCTTGAACAATGATTATCTCGCCAATAGACGGGATAAGAAAGAAGTCGATTTCTCTGTAGATGAAGAAATTTTACAAGCCGTGTAGCGATTTATATTTGGTTGGGGTCAATTCCCAACTCTCGTAACTTTGCGGCTAATCGTTCAGCCCTCTGGCTTTCCTGCTCCACGGGAGTAGGAATCCAATTTCCATCTGTATCATACCAACGTAACCACAATCGCTCAATTCCTTGGTAAGAACCTTGCCAAAGTCCTAATCCCAGTTGCAAACTCGGCATCCAAATTTTTAGTGTAGTTAAATCTATTTCACTGTAGCGGTCTGCAACCAGTTGGAATGCTTGTAATTTATCAGTGTAGCGGTCAAAGACAATATAGTAAGGAACTCGCAAAATTCGTTCGTAAACTTCCCATTTTGTTGGCGGTTGGTTAACCTCTCTTAGAGGATGTTTGGAAAGTATGAAACAAATCAATCAAGCAAGTCTTCTCAGGATTAACCGAATCATTGCGACTTGTACAAATGTTTCATGGGTCTGCGGTAAAATTTCGTAGTCTTTACTTAACCGACGACACCAATTAAACCAACCAAAACTGCGCTCAACAACCCAACGTCTTGGCAGTAGAACAAAGCCTTTGGTATCAGTTGGACGACGTACAACCTCTAAAATCCAATGGTAAGTGTCCATAACCCATTTCATAAACCCCTCACCTTGGTATCCAGCATCAACCCAAATACAAACTAACCGTGTCAGGCGCTCGCTGATCCTGTTGTAGGCTTGTGCAAATAATTTCTTTGCTCCTGCTTGGTCTGATTCATATGCTGATGTCACTACAACCATTAAGACCAATCCCAGGGTGTCAACCAGCAAATGGCGTTTATGTCAGGTCTGTTGGATATGATGTAGACATTGCTCTAGTAACCCTGTCGCTTTTTTATCTACTGACAGAATACAGTTACTGGAGTTTTTTTAGACTTTCCAAACATCCTCTGAGAAGACTTGCTTGATTGATTTGTTTCATACTTTCCAAACATCCTCTGAGGGTCATAGTAGAGATTTAAATCACTAGCAATAAATATTTCATCTCCAGGGTATTCTGGTGGAGAGAAAGTGTCTTCTAACAGGCGGGGTTGCCAAATATGAAATTGGTCGGGCAAGCCAGGTTCCTTTGGATCTTCACTAGGAAGATCATACATTGTAGGTAAGAATTCTTTTGCGGGACGGGGTGGATCTATTTGATACATATTATTACGATTGACTAAAAAATAAATAGATATTTTGTCTAGTTTTAATTATGTTTCTACAAGCAAATTTATACAATTAAGTTATACAATTAAGTCGTACAATTTAATTGTATAAATTCAACTATCAATCAAATCTGAGGTATGTATGCTAACAGCATTAGTAACTGGAGGTGCTGGATTTATCGGTGCAAATTTTATTCTTTTAGCTCGAAAAAATCAGTGGTTAAACATAATTAATTTAGACAAACTAACCTATGCTAGTAACTTAGAAAATTTGGCGGAGTTAAAAGGCGATCGCAACTATCATTTTGTGCAAGGCGATATTAGTAACATTGAATTAGTGAGTTATTTGTTAAATCAATATCAACCTGATATAATTATTAACTTTGCAGCCGAAAGTCATGTTGATCGTTCTATTTTTAATCCGCAAGTATTTATTCAAACTAATGTAGTTGGTACATTTAATTTACTAGAAGTCAGTCGATTTTATTGGCAAAAACTCTCACCGCAAAAACAGCAACAATTTCGGTTTTTGCATATATCAACAGATGAAGTATACGGTTCACTTCAGCCTGATGAACCTGCTTTTCGAGAAGATACACCCTACGCGCCTAATAGTCCTTACGCAGCGTCTAAAGCCGCAGCGTATCATTTTGTGCGGGCATACTATCACACATATAAATTGCCTACTTTAACTACAAATTGCTCAAATAACTATGGAATGCGCCAGTTTCCAGAAAAACTTATTCCTCTAACTATCTTGAATGCTTTAGATGGTAAGTCATTACCAATATATGGTGATGGGCAAAATATACGAGATTGGCTTTATGTTATCGACCATTGTGAGGCTATATATTCAGTTCTCCAACAGGGAAAAATTGGGGAAACCTATAATATTGGTGGACTGAACGAACAAACAAATTTAACAGTTGTAAACAAAATCTGTGCGATACTTGATGAATTAGTACCAAAACCTAATTTTTCCTATTCCTCTTTGATAAATTTTGTTCCAGACCGCCCTGGACATGACCGAAGATATGCAATTGATTGTAGTAAAATCAGGCGTGATTTAGGTTGGCAACCTAAAGAAAACTTTGATAGTGGTTTAAGAAAAACAGTGCAATGGTATCTTGATAATTCAGATTGGGTCAATCAAGTACGTTCAGCAACTTACCAAAACTGGTTGAAACAAAACTACGAAAATCGCAAATGAAAGGAATTATTTTAGCGGGTGGCTTTGGTACTCGTCTTTATCCCATAAATAATGTTGTAAGTAAACAACTAATGCCAATTTATGACAAGCCGATGATTTATTATCCCTTGTCTGTATTAATGTTGGCAGGAATCCGCGAAATTTTAATTATTTCTACACCAAATGATTTGCCATTATTACAAGAACTTTTAAAAGATGGTAGTCAATGGGGTTTGCAGTTTAGTTACATTGAGCAGCCTTATCCCGAAGGTTTGGCTCATGCTTTTATTTTAGGAAAGGACTTTATAGATAATCAACCAGTCTGCTTAATTTTGGGTGACAATTTATTTTATGGTAACGGTTTAAGAGAAGTGTTACTAAGAGCCGCACAACTAAAAGAAGGTGGACTTATTTTTGGCTATCAGGTAAAAGATCCGCGGCCTTATGGCGTGATTGAATTTGATGCGGATGGTTGGGTAACAGGAATAGAAGAAAAACCTGCATTACCTAAATCTAAATATGTCATTCCTGGGATTTATTTTTATGATGCTCAAATTGCAGAAATAGCAGCTAATCTCCAACCTTCGGCGCGGAATGAACTAGAAATAACTGATGTGAATATGGCTTATTTAAAGCAAGGAAAATTAAGAGTTGAGCTTTTAGGTAGAGGATATGCTTGGTTAGATGCAGGAACTCATGAATCTTTACATCAAGCCGCTAATTTTATCCAAACCTTAGAAGAACGGCAAGGATTAAAAATAGCTTGTATTGAAGAAATTGCCTACAATCAAGGCTATATAGATGCTAATCAACTCAAAGAATTAATTAAACCAATGGCTAAAAGTAGCTATGGTCAATATTTAATCTCAATTTTAGAAGACGATTATCTCATTGCTAGAAAAAGACCACAATGTTTCATTAATTCTCATTAAAAACTCCGTGTACCTCCGCGTAAACTTAGCGCACCTCTGCGTTTAAATTTTAGTCAACAGTACTCACCTTTGGCGGTAAAAGATAAATCAACCCTGATATTAAAGTTAAAACAACCGAAATCCAAAAGGCAATTAATGATGGAGTGTGCCATTCTGATGATAAAGGTGCAATCAAAAATGCGATCGCCACTATTTGACTCACCGTTTTCAGCTTACCCCAAATATTCGCCCCAGTAATTGTCGTTTGATTAACTCGCCAACCTGCGATCGCTAATTCTCGCGCTAAAATTAAAAACACTCCCCAAGCTGGAACTTTCCCTAACTCAATCAATACCATCAACGGCGCAAGCACCAAAAATTTATCGACTAAAGGATCTAAAAATTTGCCTAAATCACTAACTTGGTTGAGTTTCCGCGCTAAATATCCATCTAACCAGTCAGTTAACGCCGCCACAAGAAAAATCGCTAAACATATCCATCTAGCCTGAGAAGTAGGATTATACAAACCATAAAGCAGAAATGGGACACCGAGAAGGCGAGAAAAAGTAATCCAGTTGGGTAAAGTCATCATTTAGGTTTGAGGAATTATTTATAACTTTAACCAACCAAATAATTGCCCCAATGTCAAATGTAAATCACTAACTAAATCGGGAACTGGCAATATATCTTGTTAGTTATCTAAATATATTATTTGCTGGTGAGGTGGATAAACTAAAACACAATATTCTTCTGGATCAATTAACCAACCTAAGCTAGTACCATGATTTAAACAATGTAAAATTTTTTTAGTAACTTTGGTTGTACTTTGTTCAGGAGAGAGAATTTCAATTGTCCAATCTGGGTGTATATTAAAAACATTAGCAATATTACCTTTTTCATCTACAGGAATGCGTTTCCAAGCAAATACCGCCACATCTGGAACAGTTGAACTTCCACCAAAGGTACAGCGTAATTCTGGAAAAGCTAAGGCGATTTTTTGGGGTTTGACTACACTATTAATTGTAGTTGCCAATTCACCTTGAATTCTACTATGTTTATCTTGAGGCATAGGTTTTTGAATTATTTCGCCATCAATAAATTCACTTGCTGGTTTAGTTTATGGTAATTGTAAAAATTCTTCTAAAGATATCTGGCGAGTTGGTGTTTTAATCATAATATTTACCTGCACGTATTTAAACTGGAGTTTAGCGTAAATCAATTGATTTGTTGCTGAAAGATTGCAGATAGTAAACAGGGCGTGAGGGTCATTTACATGGCATGATCTGTATTTTGAGATCATCCAAAACAATAGTATGACTGACAATATAAATTTTCGCATTGAGCGCGACTCAATGGGCGATCGCCAAATTTCTAGTAGCGTTTATTACGGTATTCAAACTTTACGGGCTACAGAAAACTTCCCTATCAGTGGCATCAAGCCCTTGCCTACTTACGTAGATGCTTGCTTAATAATTAAAAAAGCTACCGCAATTGTTAACGGTGAATTAGGTTGTATTTCCCAAGATATTAGTCAAGCAATTGTCAAAGCAGCTGATGAAATCCTTGCAGGACAATTACGCGACCAGTTTGTTGTCGATGTTTATCAAGCTGGTGCTGGGACTTCGCACCACATGAATGTTAACGAAGTGCTGGCGAATCTGGCGTTAGAAATTCTCGGTGATGAAAAAGGTAATTACAAAAAAGTTAATCCTAACGACCATGTGAACTATGGCCAGTCTACCAATGATGTCATCCCGACAGCCATTCGGATTGGTGGTTTATTAGCATTGACTCATACATTACACCCAGCTTTAGAAAAAGCGATCGCTGCCTTAGAAAGCAAAGCGGTAGAATTTCAAGATATCGTCAAATCTGGCAGAACCCACATGCAAGACGCTGTACCTGTGCGTTTGGGTGATACTTTTGCGGCTTGGGCGCAAATCCTCTCAGACCACCAAAACCGCATCTATACAGCATCTGGAGATTTGATGGTGCTGGGTTTGGGTGGTAGTGCATCTGGTACAGGGATGAATACCCATCCTTTGTATCGCGCCCGTGTGGTGGAAGTTCTTTCAGAATTACTGAATATGCCTTTAGAACCTGCACCTCAGCTAATGGCAGCTATGCAGAGTATGGCACCGTTTGTCAATGTTTCTGGTGCTTTACGCAACTTAGCACAGGATTTAGTCAAAATATCTCACGATTTGCGGTTGATGGACTCTGGGCCGAAAACTGGTTTGAAAGAAATTCAACTTCCGCCAGTGCAACCAGGTTCCTCGATTATGCCAGGAAAATATAATCCAGTTATGGCAGAGATGACATCGATGGTGTGTTTCCAGGTGATGGGTTACGACAGTGCGATCGCACTTGCCGCCCAAGCGGGACAATTAGAATTGAACGTGATGATGCCGTTGATTGCTTATGATCTGATTCACAGCATTGAAATTCTGGGCAATACCATCGCCGTGCTGACAGAACGCTGTATTCAAAATATTACTGCCAACAAAGAACGGTGTTTAGCCTACGCCGAAGGTAGTTTAGCTTTAGTCACTGCACTCAATACTCACATTGGCTATCTCAATGCTGCGGAAGTCGCCAAAGAATCCTTAGCTAGTGGTAAATCTTTACGACAGATTGTTTTAGAAAAAGGGTTGATGACTGAGGCGGAATTAGCTGAAGTGTTAAATCTAGAACAGATGAGTAGTATTGTACCCTTGAGGAAAGAATCTTAAAGTCATAAGAAGCGATCGCCTGACATTGCAGATTTTCTCCAAGGGCGATCGCTTGCTTTAAAGCTATGACTATTAGTTTAAGACACTTGTAGCTACCGGAATATACGGCTTAGTATTTCTACGAAAATCATCTAGATTTCCTCCTAAACGTCTCTGGAATTGACTTACAACTTCCCAATATTCTCTAACTGATTTGTACATTAGTAGAGTAAATTCTTGATCACTTATGCTCTGAACATAATTTTTAGCTTCTTCAAATGATTTACTAGTAATATTCTTTAATACTTCATCGAAAGAAAGAGTAGGATCTTTAATTTTAAGTATATTTGGCAGGGCTTCACGCATTTTTTCAATACCTCTACTTTTAAATGCTTTTTGTTCTGGTAAGTGAGCAGAAAGTGCTTTGAAAGAATTCGTAATTTCTGGTGATGCCTCAACTAAATTAGGCCATATCTGCTTAAATTCTCGAAATTCTATCATAGCCATACTTTTGCCTACCACATACTGGTCATCCCAGTTAACATCATCAACAGGCTGATGATTTGTACTATTATTACGCTGACAACTTCCTGTTGCTTGTTTATTTGTTTTTAGGTCTGAAGCTTTAATTATAAAAGTATGAGTTTTACTATTTAATAAATCGCTATTTGATACATCTCCAATCAAATATTCTTTGTGAGCATTAAAACTTAATTTCCATTGAATATTATATGTATTGACAAGGCTCCTTGTATGGCAAGAAGGAATGTGTACATACTTCCAAGCATACTTATTATCAGGTTGATAAATAGTAAATATTCCAGTATATTCTGTATCATTTATCAACAGCAATTTTCCTTCTTGTTTAGAGCTAATTAAGCTATTTTCGACTGCTTTAGCTTGAAGTGTAATGCTTGCTGTAATTAGAAAAGTGGCAATTAGTGGTAAAACTTTAATAGCTGGCATAATTACTCCTAAATTCCGTATATTTTTACCTTCAAATTTTGTTTTGCGAATTTAACGTTAGTGTTAAGTATATTTATTATTTTCCTTATAATCGTGTATGTGCTGAGAGCTATCTAATAATATTTCATCCAAATTTAACTTCCATAGATTCATAAATGGATACCCATTTTCAATTCCAGCTACAGCAATTGAATTCCAATTGAGGCTAAATTTAGCACAATAAATTATTTGTTCTTTATTATTTCCTTGAATACTATGTAATAATTTACCTTTTATACTCCATATTTCTACAGATTGATCAGCCCTAATTGAAGCAATTAGAGTATTGTCAGGGCTAAAGCTTATACTAAGTATTTTATTTTTAGATTTTCCTTGAAGAGTTTGTGGGAAGTCACCATTTACATTCCAAATTTGGATTTTATCAATACAATTTGTGGCAATTAATTTATTATCATTGCTAAAAATGACATCTATACATTCAACACCTTCAAGGCTAAAAATTGAATTAAACTTATCTTTAATATGCCACAATTGCACGTATCTATTATTTTTATTAATAGAGGCAAGCATCGTACCATCAGGGCTAAATATTACTATATCTACGTTGCTAGTTTCTTCTAAATATATATTAGAATTTGAGTAATTCCACAATTTAATAGTTCCATCAGTACTGGCAGATACAATCATCTTATTTTTATAGTTAAAATCTATGCTTTTAATAGCATTTTTATGAATAGGAAAATCTTTGTGGTATTCAAACTGATTGCTAAAATTATTATTTATGTTCCAAATTTCTATATTTCCATTTTGTTTTGCTATTGCTATAACTTGACCATTTTGGCTAAATTTAGCATCAATAATATCAACACCGCAATTATCAAAATCGCAGACTTGCAATAGTTGTCCGTGACAATTCCAAAGATTGATAGTTCTGTCTTCACTTGTAACTATTTTTTTACCATCTAAACTAAAATTAAGGTTAGAAATTACTTTGGAGTGTCCCTTAAACTTATCTTTGCAATGCCAGAGCTTTACATTTTCATCTTGACTACAGGAGACAAGTGTGCTGCTATCAGGGCTGAATCTCACCTTCTTTACAACATTTTCATGCCCTTTTAAAGTTTTATAAAAAGTCCCATCTTTTTGCCAAACCTTAATAGTACCATTTTGTCCAGCAGATACAATTTTTTCACCATCAGGACTGAAAGCAATATATTTAATCCCTTCTTGGTATGCTTTAAATACTTCGATATGTTGCCCTATTTCATAACTTTTTTCATCAACACTCCAGATAATAAAAGTATCATCCAAACTACCTGTCACTAAAGTTTTATCCGTAGGACTAAAGCTTAACGATGAAACGTAATTTTTATGTAGTTGTTCTAAATTTTTAATAAATTCACCTTTTCGAGTCCAGAGCTTGACTGTTTTGTCTTTACTAGTAGAAGCAACAATCTGACCGTTTGGACTGAAAGTAACATCTATGACCTCATCTTCATGTCCTTTAAGAGTCTTTAAAACTTTTCCCATTTTGCTCCAAAGCTTAACAGTTTTATCGATGCTTCCAGAGGCAATTATTTTACCATCAGGACTAAAGCTTATAGTTAAAACTCCATGTTTATGTTTATCAAATGTTTTAAGTAGTTTCCATTCTTGTGTAATTGTTTCTTTCTCCCACAGTTTAATAGTATTATCCGTACTGGCAGAGGCCAAAATTTTGCCGTCCGGGCTAAAACTGACATCTGTGACATACTTTTGATGTCCGTCATGCCCATCTAGAGTTTGAATTAAATTTCCATCCCGCTTCCAAAGTTTAATAGTGTTATCATAACTAGCTGAAGCAATAATTTGATTATCTAGACTATATGTAACACTAGAAACATGGTCTTGGTGTTCATCAAAACTATTAAATTCTGCAACTTCATTAAATATCTGCCCAAATGTAATTAAAAATCGAAATTTTATCTCAGTACTAATTTCTGGTGTTTTTTGCAATAGTTTTCCTGCTTCTACCAGTTTCACCAAAGCATCAAGCCTTTTGTTTGAAATAAAAAGTGTCTGTGAGTATGCAGTATAAGTAGTAATAACTTGCTCTACTTGTTCTCGCTTTAGGTGATCGCTGTATTTTATACTTGCTTGAATAAAGTCTTCTGTAGCTTTGTCTAATTGTTTGATAGTATTGTTTTCTTTTAGTTCCAAAACTTGGTTTAACTTATAACCTGTCCACAACTCACTAATAGCTTTATCTTTATTATTCTCTTGATTTTCATCATTTTTTACCCTATACCAAATTTTTGCAGCTTCAATTAATTGTCTTTTTAATATCAAAATTTCTTTATGCTTTTGAATCCAATCTTGTAACTTTGACCAATATTTAATCAATGCTTCATGGGCAATCTCTATAGTATCTCTTAAATGAGGATCATTTGAATGCCCACTAACTAATAAACCATTATTAATTAACTTGTTAATAATTTTAATTTCTTCATCATCAAATGATGCTTTACTTTCCCTTTTACTGACGGGTATATCATCTGAAGTAATCGTAACCAATTTTATAAAAATTTGCTCGACTTTTTCTGCTTTAACTTGTTTATTTTTTTCATCTTTATCTTTGGTAATTTTTTCATATATTCTTTCAGCTTCCTTTTGTAACGCGCCTCCTACACCACCTAAATTGATGTAGGTTTTCTGATTCAATTCACCATCTAACAAATCCTTCTTATCCAATTCGGTTCGCCATAGCAAATCAAGAGTATATTGCAGAAGAGTTAAAGAAGTTTGTGATTGTCCCCAAAAATCTTTAATAATTTGCGCGATTAAATCTTCCTCAACTTTTACACCATGTCTAGCAGCAGGATTTTTAATTACTAATCTCAATTCTCTATCAGTCATATCTAATACGTTACGGATATGACTCTGGGTTATGGATAGAAAGTCAGAATAAGCACCCAAGTGAGAGTAAAAATCATTACGCATTGCCAAGATAATTTTTACCTTGTGATTCTGAATATCAATCAAATTAACTAAATTTTCAATAAACTTACTTCGTTTTTCTTCTTGAGTTTGAGTAAAAATCTCTTCAAATTGGTCGATAAATATTAAGCCAAAACCATCGTTATTTTTTTTTATTTCTTCAATAATTTTTACTATGATTTTCCCTTCAGGATATATACTCATTTGTTCAACAAGTTGCTTAATTTGCTCTTCAGCTTCTTCATATTCTTCTCTATTATCCGAAAGAAATATACCTATCTTGGAAGCAAATGAGTTAAATGGATCTTTATCGGGAACAAAACAAAGTTTAAATAAATATTTACCTTTACCACAAATTTCAGGAATAATACCAGCTTGAACCAATGATGATTTTCCACTTCCTGAAGCTCCTAAAATAAAAAGTATGTGATTTTCTTCTAAATAATTAGTTAAGTCTTGAATCAGCTTTTTTCTACCGTAAAATCTATCCGAATCTTCAGGTTCAAATCTTGCTAATCCCTTATATGGTGAGCGAGGTAGTTTTTCTTCTTTAAATTCCCTCAGCGGTTCTTCTTCAGGATCATTACCATAATATCTATTGTGTGTTTCATTAATTATTACAGTTCCTTGATTCTCACCAACAACGCCTTGAACACCTCCACTAATATGGGTTTGATTATCTCTTGGTTTCTCATTCATACTTACAGCAGTTTTTGTTAACATGAGATATGTTCGTTACAGGTTTGGAGCAGGAGGTAGGAGGTCAATTTTTTATATCTGCTTATTTTGCTCCCTGAGTTTTGTACCTCGCTGGCTCGCAAACTACTGTACATATTAACTTTAATAAATAGTTATTTCCCCATGTTCACAGTACCCGGATTACTGCCGACAACACCTTGAGTACCGCCAGAAATATTAATGTTATACTTACCAGTTGCAGCACCTTCTGGATCATTTAATTCATTAACTTTTTTAGCTGCTTCAAGAATTTCCTTATCTTTATCAGCCCCTAACTCAGTTAAACTTTCTTTCAACGCGCCCTCATAGCTTTTATGGTTTTTTTCATATTTATCTAAGATGCCTTTTGCTGTGGAGTCACTGTCAAACTTGCGCTTAATTAATTCTTTTAATCCTTGATAAGCATCTTTAACTGCCTGACCTGCTGTTGTGGCAGCGCCAGCAACTAACGCAGCCAAAATCACAGAAATTGCTGATTCAGCCATAGCTTGAAACTCCCTCGTTTTCTATTTTTGTAGATGTAAGCAAAATTAACCTATGCACTTTTACGACAAAAAATGAACAGAATACCTGGAAACTGGTTAGTAACTGAACGAAAAGCGATCCCACTTAGCAAATATTTTTGAAAATCTGCACTAACCTAATTTGAGTCATGCGATCACCATCTTCATAAAAATTTATGAAACCTAACGTTAGTCTCAGCAATGTGGTGATTTAGTAGTACAGCACCTCCAACTTGGATAGAAGTGGAGCGTCTTGTCATTAGACATCGCTCAATGTTTCTTTAATTTGCACATATTGAAATGTGTCAATTAACAAACATCATTCTTGCATAACTAATTCTAAAAAATACTTAGAAAAAGATGAATCTGCCAAAAATCTCTCTTGAGGCAGATGCTGATTTTGCTTATAAATAAAAGATAAATTATATAACTACAAGAAAATAACACTAATTTCCGCATTTTTGTGAAACTAAAGTGATAAATACTATGTTTAAGCTTTTATGGGAGAAATTCAATATCATGTAAGGTGTTGTCCAACATTCACACCCTACTGTCTCCTATCCCATCTTCAAGGCAATTATTTACCTATGCAGACATACAAGTCATCAGTCAGCTTAATTAGGGCTACATCTTACGAAAGCGCAGCTTTACGGGAATCCTTAATTACTTTGCTAGAACCCCTGGGAGGAATAGCAGCTTTTGTCAAACCAGGACAAAAGGTATTACTCAAGCCGAATCTTCTCACAGGCGCACGTCCTACTAAAGAATGTACTACCCGTGCTGAACTGGTTTCCGAAGTTGCCAAAATGGTTATCGAAGCTGGTGGTAAACCGTTTTTAGGCGATAGTCCCGCTTTTGGGAGTGCGAAGGGAGTCGCCATTGCGAATGGTTATCTACCTTTAATTCAAGAACTCAATCTTCCCATCGTCGAATTTCATGGTCAGCGTTACCAAACAGTCAGCGAAAATTTCAACCATTTGCTACTGTGCAAAGAGGCGATGGAAGCTGATGTAATTATTAATTTGCCCAAAGTTAAATCACATCTGCAATTGACTTTAACAATGGGCGTGAAAAATTTATTTGGTTGCGTTCCCGGTAAGATGAAAGCTTGGTGGCACATGGAAGCTGGGAAAGATGCTAACCGTTTTGGAGAGATGTTAGTAGAAACGGCTAAAACAATCAACCCAGATTTAACAATTTTAGATGGCATTATTGGTCATGAAGGCAATGGCCCTAGTGGTGGAGAACCTCGGAATTTAGGCATTTTAGCCGCAGCATCAAATGTATTTGCTTTAGATAGGGCGATATTAGAAATTCTCAATGTTTCGCCTCAGCAAGTTCCAACTGTTGCTGCTTCCCAAAGACTTGGGATTTGTCCTGAACTAGATGAAATTGAATTTCCGCTGTTACATCCTGATTTATTACAAATCTCAGATTGGCGCTTACCAGATAAGTTAATGCCAATTGATTTTGCTATGCCCCGCGTGATCAAGTCTACGTTTAAACACCTTTACATTCGATTTATCAAGGAACCGATGAATACATATAGCAGAGGTTAGTTTAAATGGGCAATTTTAGAGAATCAGTAAGTGCAAATTCGGCTACAGCAACTCTAAAATTCCCAGAGTAATCTTTAATTACCCTCCGATTGCTTAACCAGACAACCGCCATCATTTATTGGCGGTTTTTTATGTAATGAATTTGTCATCAAACTTTGATTTATTTAATAGTCGTAAATCAGAAATATTTGGCGATCGCCTGCTCTAATTCTTAAGGTATTTGTACTCTACCTATGTATAGATTGACAAACCCAAAGTAATGTTACATAACACTAGTATAGTAAATTAACAAATTTATTTTTCGTGTGATTACTGAATTTGGAATTACTAGTCAGTGAATATGTCTATGCTGATTGAGAGTATATTTTTATCTGCTCATTTAATCATGATTAGCCAATTTTAATTGGTTGCTTGTTATGCTGAGTGGCATAGTAAAAATCATCAAAGTCTTCAGTAATATTTCGGTAGACTTTGCTTGTGAGTAAAATTATCTAAACTCTAAAATCAGCCTGGATCGAGTATTTGCAGATGTTATAATGAAAGCAATTGCTCTAATATAAGTTAATAATTTATATCAGCACAAAAGAAAAAATGTAGTTTTTGATGCAATTTATTAACCTCTGCTTAACCAAAAGATGGCAAATCATAGCAAGAGACTGTAACATAATATTCACTTAGATAATTCCGAAATGTTTTTCTTGAACTTTGTATCAATCTTGTCGGAGATAAAATTATTGTTATGACACCTGCCAAACTGATTCACTTTTTTGACTGCTACACAGTAGTCAGTAAAAAATCGCTAAAATGGCATCAAGAATCTCTCCGAGAGATAAAACTTATCAAGTGAGTTGAAGAAGTTCAAATTTGTATGGATTCAAATAGTCAGTCTGCTAACCCTACCGCTACATATTCCCATCGTTTGGCAGACCTTGTGGGAACCGCGATTGCTCTGTTAACTTTAACGCTACCTCTATTTGTCATCGCTCATTATTCATCCAATGATGTACCCAATAATCAGCAACCCCTGACATATCAACTGCATAAAAGCTCGGAGTAAACTGCACTTACTTTAGTTAATCATCCTAAAAAAAGCGTCGCTAGTATTTCAAGCGGCGCTTTTTCAATTTATTACAAAGCAATTTCAGCTTGCATCACAGTTGAGTCACTCGTAGGTTGAAGATGAAAACCGAGTTTCTCACAAACTCGTTGCATTCCGTTATTATCACTCAGGATGTTGGCTGTAACCCGGCCAATGTTTTCTTGACGACCAACTTGTAGTAACCGCCGGACTAGTTCTGTGCCTAAACCTTGACATTGATAGCGATCGCTCACAATCATAGCGAATTCCGCTGCATCGGTACCGTGCAGTTTACTTAATCGCCCAACTGCCAAAATCTGCTTTGTTTTTGTTTGTGGATTTTGGTGTTCTGCTACCAGCGCCATTTCGCGGTCATAATCAATAAAGCAAATGCGCGTGAGTCGTTCGTGAGTAATGCGCTGACTCAGCTTAATCAAGTGGAAGTAACGAAAATAAACGCTTTCTTCTGATAGCGTCTGGTGAAACTGCACCATCAATGGTTCATCTTCTGGGCGAATGGGACGAATGGTAACTGACATACCGTTTTTCATTGCCCACTCGCTAATGTATTGGCTGGGATAAGGACGAATGGCTAATTTTGGTAGTTGCTGTTCTTGAATATCTGGGGTGTGCAGAACAATGCGCCCATCCAAAGCAATCAATCCTCCAGAGTTTAAAGCAGTTGGAGGAATTGCCAGCAACGGGTTGATATCTATTTCTTTAATCCACGGTTGTTCTACTACCAGCTGGCTAAATGCCACCATCAATTGTTCCAGGGCTGCCATATCAATACTTTGCCGTCCCCGCACACCTTTGAGGGCTTTGTAAATTTTGGTGTGTTCCATCATCCGCCGCGCTAAAGTTGTGTTTAGTGGAGGCAGAGCGATCGCTCGATCCTGAAATACTTCTACTAGTTGCCCCCCTGTACCAAATAACAGCACTGGCCCAAATTGGGGATCAAGACTACTGCCAATAATCAGTTCGTAGCCGTCGGTTTTGACCATTGGCTGTACTGTTACGCCGAGGAAGAGTGCTGAGTTTTGAGTTTTTAGTGCTGAGTAGTGAGGGTCTTTTGCTATTTTTTCTTCAATGGAGGATTTGATGGTGCGATAGGCTTGTCTGACTGCTTCCGCATCCCGAAGATTTAACTGCACACCGCCGACATCGGTTTTATGAGTAATTACGTGTGAATATAGTTTGACAACTACCGGATAGCCAATACTATCAGCGCATTTAACCGCCTCATCCTCACTTTTAGCTACACAAGTTGGTACAACTGGGATGCCATAGGCTGCTAATATTTGCTTAGATTCAAACTCTGTCAGGATTGTTCGCCCGTCTTGACGAGCAGCGGAAATAATTTTGGTGACTAAGTTGCGGTCTGGTATACCTGAGTTGGGATCAACCGCAGGTAAAACAGGGGTTTCGTAGATACCACGCAAGTTGTAGCTAGACTGCCACATATAACTAAATACCCGCGCCGCCGTATCGGGATAGCGATAAGTAGGAATAGATTGACGATTGAGAATCGTTTCACCAGCCGTAACTTCTGCACCACCCATCCAACTAGCGAGAATTGGTTTACCGGGGATTTTGGCGTAAGTTTTCAATTTTTCGGCGGTTTGGGTGGGGTCTGTCATGGCTTGGGGTGTGAGAATTACCAACAAGCCATCACTATTGGGATCATTTGCCGCAATTTCTAAAGCTTGGGTATAACGTTGGGGATCAGCATCTCCCAAAATATCAATTGGGTTGTTGTGGCTCCAGTGAGTGGGGAGGATTTTGTCAAAAGATGCGATCGCCTCTTCGGAAATTGCTGTTAGTTCACCACCAGCCTCAATCAAAGCATCGGTCGCCAAGACTCCCGGCCCGCCTGCGTTGGTTAAAATAGTCAAGCGCGGCCCCTTGGGACGTGGCTGTTTTGCTAATACCTCCGCCACATCAAATAGGTCAGAAATACTATTAACCCGCAACACCCCACAACGCCGGAAAGCTGCATCTAACACCGCATCACTCTCCGCCAACGCGCCTGTATGGGAAGCTGCGGCTTTGGCAGCTGCTTCTGTACGCCCCGCTTTAATCACAATAATTGGCTTGGTGAGGGCAACTTCTCGCGCGGCGGAGATGAAAGACCGTGCATCACCAATAGATTCCATGTAAATCACAATACTTTTGGTGTGGGGGTCATCACCGAGATAGTAAATCAAATCACCCCAACCCACATCTAACATTGAACCGATGGAAACAAAGGCACTAAAACCGACGTTTTCCTGAAAACTCCAATCTAGAATCGCCGTACACAGCGCCCCACTTTGACTAATAAAGCCGACATTTCCCGGACGCGCCATTGCACTGGCAAAGGTCGCATTTAAGCCACTTAGGGGACTCATTACCCCCAAGCAGTTCGGGCCAATGATGCGAATATTCCCGCGACGGGCTTGTGTCAGAATTTCTTGTTCTAAGGCGATGCCGGCTGCACCAGCTTCTTTAAAACCCGCAGAGATGACGATCGCACTTTTCACCCCTGCATCGACACATTCAGCAATTATTCCTGGAACTGTGGGTGCTGGTGTGGCAATTACAGCCAAATCAATGGCTTCGGGGATATCGGCAATTTTGGGATAAGCTTTAATACCCAAAACACTGTGGCGCTTGGGATTGACAGGAAAAACAGTCCCCCCAAAGGGATTCGTGATTAAGTTCCAGAGGAGAGTGCGTCCTACGCTACCAGGTGTTTCACTAGCACCAATCACAGCTACAGTCTTTGGTGCAAAAATAGCATCAAGAGGATTAAGCTTCTCTGCCTGCAAGATATCAAAGGCGCGATCGCTTGTGGGCTTGAGAGATTTCTGCATCAATCCTCCTTAGTAATAGTGCTGAGTAATGAATGAATTTTTCGCCAGAAAACGAACAATTAAGGTTTAAAACCCTTACCCGCTATACCCGGTCTCAATAGACAATCTTTGTGTGTAAGTCATATTTTGTTTTCAGTCTATGCTTGAGTTCAGCACAGGTTTGATTTCATCCAGAAATTTTTAAACTTGTCGAGAATCTGCATAATTTTTCCGAGGGCGATCGCTTTACCTGTTTCAGTAATCTGTGAAATGCGATCGCCAAATTCAAAGTTAACTCCGGGTACTGTCACCCACACAGCAGGCGGACAGTGGCCGTAGAGTGTTTGGGTTAAAGCTAGAAGTGATTGGGGATCGGCAGTATGACCAGCGATCGCATTTTCCCCAGCAGGTGAAAGCGATCGCACCTGCACATCAAAAGATTCTGAAGGCACATAAGCATCAACAAAAATTGCCAATTCTGCATTTGCCAAAGCATCAGCTAATTCGGGTGTTAGTTGGTGAACTGCTAAAGATTTCACCGCCGATAAATCCCAAGAGGCAATTTCATCAGCTATTCTTTGACCAATGCCATCATCACTACGCAAGTCATTACCGTAACCAATTACCATAACGGTTGCATTCATGTTTTTCGCTTGCTTTCATGCACTAAAAATTAGTTTTAAATCTGCAAATTTAAAATGTAATTAGTATTGGTGGTCTATTTTTGAACCTATAAAAAGAATTTGAGGAACTTGTGAGGAATGAGAAAATTCCTGTAAATTACTATTACTATAATTTGATAAATTGATGCAATTTCTCTTGTAATTTTGTGCATCAGCAGTTTTATGATGAATTTGAAACAAAAATATTTGAGGCTGTTTTATGTCTGAAATAAATTATCAACAGCCGATTAATACGGTGGCTACTCTTTTAGAAAAATATGCTGAGGGAGAACGGGATTTTAGTAAAGCCGAACTCGGTGATGCTGATTTGGCAGGGGTTAACCTTAAAGGTTCAGACCTGAGTTATGCTGACTTAAACAGTGCGAATCTTGCAGATGCTAATCTCCGAGGAACTGACCTCAGCTTTTGTGACCTCTCGCAAGCTAATTTGAGAAATGCAGATTTGCGGGGAGCATTATTGATGTCAGCTGATCTCCGCCAAGCTGATCTCCAAGGTGCAAAGTTAGAAAAAGCAGATTGCGATCGCAGTACTCATTTTCCCCCAGATTTTGATTTAGTTCAGGCTGGAATCCAACTAAAATCAGACACCTAATACTTGAATTTCATTTAGTTGATGAATCACCACATCTGCACCTTGGACATGATCTGATTTACCAATCCAGGTTATCCCAATACAGCCTGCGGCTTTGACGTTTTTTGCCATTTGCATATCGCCAACCGCATCACCTACCATCAGTGCAGTGTTTGGTTCTACTCCCACAACTTCACAAGCTTGCAAAAACAAAGCTGGATCTGGTTTACCAGGGCCATCATCCACACCGATTTGAGCTTGGAGATAATCACCTAAATCATACCGAGCAACAAAAGCTTGAACTTCCGCTGTTGCGGCTGCTGAGATTATACCGAGTTTGAGTCCTGCGGTTGAGAGAGACTGTAACAATTCCAAACTACCAGGATAAAGAGGTGCGGGAGAGGCTTCAAGATATTTCTCGGCTTCGTTTAAACTTTGACGGGCGATTCTAAGCGATTCAAACCATCCTCTACCAGTTTCAGCAATATAAGCTGCGGTAGCAATTTCGGTTTCTCGGCGACTGGCGACTGTCAATAAACCCGCAGGATCGATAGAATTGCCATTGATACCAAAAGCCATTAATAATGGTTCGCCAATTCCGGGAAATTGAGCATCAATAATTCGTGCTGCTTTTTGTCCCAGCGATCGCAAATAATCTTCTGAGTCTTCTAATGTACCGTTTTTGTCAAAAAAAATTGCCTGAATATTAGAAAAACTTACATTCTGACATTGAATAGTTACCAAAATCTTTCACCCCGCTAAAAAAGATGCAAATTATGAATAAACAACAAAAAAAGAGGGATTATCCCTCTTTTTTCAGGTTTTAATGCAATTATCTACTGATTTTACTCTTCAATAGCTACGGGAATTTCTTCTTCAATAGCTGCTGGGATTTCTTCTTCAGTTTCGGTAGCTGCTGGAATATCTTCTTCAGCAACAACTTCTTCAGCAGTTGGTGTTAAAGTTATACCTTGTTGTTTAGCTAACAGTTGCTCACGATATTTAGCTGCCATTTCTTCAGCTTTATCGTAGACCAAATCACGGTTTTTAATCATATCACCGGGTTCTGGTTCTAACTGCTTGGTAGACAAGGAAATCCGGCCTCTTTCTGCATCCAAATCAATGATCATCACTTTCACTTCATCATTGACATTGAACACGCTATGAGGTGTATCGATATGTTCGTGAGAAATTTCTGAGATGTGCAACAAGCCGCTAACACCACCAATATCGATGAAAGCACCGTAAGGCTTGATACCACGAACTGTCCCAATTACTACTTCGCCAACTTCCAGGCGGTTCATCTTACGCTCAACCAGCGCCCGACGATGAGATAGAACTAAGCGGTTACGTTCTTCATCTACTTCCAAGAACTTCAATGGTAGTTCTTCACCCACTAATTCTTCTTTAGGCTTGCGGGTGCTAATGTGGGAACCAGGGATAAATCCACGCAATCCCTCAATGCGTACCAATGCACCACCACGGTTTGTCGCAAATACACCAGAACGCACAGTTGCATCTTCTGCTTGCAACTGACGTACACGCTCCCAAGCCCGCATGTATTCAATACGGCGGATTGAAAGGGTCAGCTGACCATCTTCGTTTTCATCGGTAAGGATGAAAAATTCCCGTGTTTCGTTTGACTGTAATACTTCTTCCGGGCTGTCTACCCGGTTGATAGACATTTCTTGTATAGGTATATATGCTGCTGTTTTAGCACCGATGTCAATCAGAGCGCCGCGCGGCTCTATACTGAAAACCGTTCCTGGTACAATATCTCCAGGGCTAAAGTGATAGTCGTATTTGTCAAGTAGAGCAGCGAAATCTTCGTGAGTAAATCCAATTTCTGTAGCGGTTATGTTCTGATTGACCATGCTGATTTGTTCCTGGTTCTAGTCTCCGTAAATTTTTGTGACATAATCGTAATGCCTGTGTAAGTCACTGAAGACCAGTGTACACTTACATCCTTATTAATCCTAGCGTAGAAAGCTAGTGTTAACACATATCGACTTCCAGATAGAAGATTATATCACATAACAAATTGCCTTTTGCAATCTGCCGAATGATAGAAGGCGATTTTATACATATATGAATAAGCAAAATATCCGCTGTTATCGCTAAATAACAGCGGATATTTTGCAAAGCTGAGGAATAGCAATCTACTACTCGTCTTTTTTCTCAATGCGGGGAGGTTCGCGGAAGGCGATCGCAAAAAACAGAACGCCTATGCACAAAGTAAAAATTAAAATGTATGCAACGCTTTCCATATCAAAAGCTCCTTAAAGTTCTGAGTGCTGAGTTCCGAGTGCTGAGTCTAAGAATTAACTCAGCACTCAGCACTCATTACTCAGCACTAAATAATTAGAGGGCTTCCTTCCGGCGGGTTGATTTATCACCCACTTTCTGGAATAAACCCCATTCGACTTGCTCTTCTAGGTCGGCTTCTACACCAGCAAATACGTCTCGGTAGATTGTCCGAGCGCCGTGCCATAAGTGTCCGAAGAAGAACAATAAAGCGAATACTGCGTGTCCAAAGGTAAACCAACCTCTAGGACTGGTACGGAATACACCGTCAGAGTTCAAGGTTTCGCGGTCAAATTCAAAGATTTCGCCGCCTTGAGCTTTACGGGCATATTTCTTCACATCAGCAGGATCTGTGAAGGTCTTACCATTTAAGTCGCCACCGTAGAAGCTAACAGTGACACCAGTTTGTTCAAAGCTATACTTGGATTCTGCCCGACGGAAAGGAATGTCAGCGCGGACAACACCATCGCTGTCGGTCAAAATTACGGGGAAAGTTTCAAAGAAGTTAGGTAGACGACGTACGGTCAATTCTCTACCTTCAGCATCTGTGAAGACGGCGTGACCTTGCCAAGACTGAGCAATACCATCACCCTTAACCATAGGCCCTGTACGGAACAGACCACCTTTGGCGGGGCTATTACCAACGTAATCGTAGAATGCCAGCTTTTCAGGAATTTGTGACCAAGCTTCAGACAAGCTTGCACCGTTAGCAACACTAGCTTGAACACGACGGTCAATTTCTTGACGGAAGTAGCCTTGATCCCATTGGTAGCGGGTAGGGCCAAAAAGTTCAATTGGGGTTGTAGCGCTACCGTACCACATAGTGCCGGCAACGACGAAAGCTGCAAAGAATACCGCAGCAATACTGCTAGAAAGTACGGTTTCGATGTTCCCCATCCGTAGAGCTTTGTATAGCCTTTCGGGGGGTCTAACTGTGAGGTGGAATAAACCAGCAATAATGCCAACAACACCAGCAGCTATGTGGTGAGCCACAATACCACCGGGGTTAAAGGGGTTAAAGCCATCTGGTCCCCATTCTGGTGCTACCGCTTGCACGCTTCCGGTAACTCCGTAAGCATCAGAAATCCACATACCTGGGCCGTAAAGTCCGGTGAGGTGGAATGCGCCAAAACCAAAACAGAGTAACCCAGATAAGAACAGGTGAATCCCGAACATCTTGGGCAAGTCTAAGGCTGGTTCACCAGTGCGAGGATCTCTAAAGAGTTCCAAATCCCAATAAACCCAGTGCCAAACTGCGGCTAGGAATAATAAACCAGAAAGTACGATGTGAGCAGCAGCTACACCTTCAAAAGACCAGAAACCAGGGTCACTCGCCGGGCCACCTGTGACGCTCCAGCCACCCCAAGATTGGGTAACGCCTAGACGTGCCATGAAGGGCAGCACGAACATCCCTTGTCGCCACATGGGGTTAAGAACTGGATCGCTGGGATCGTAAATGGCTAGTTCATACAACGCCATTGAACCAGCCCAGCCTGCCACTAGGGCTGTGTGCATCAAGTGTACAGAAATCAGCCGCCCTGGATCGTTCAGAACAACTGTATGTACTCGGTACCAAGGTAGTCCCATCGACTACGCTCCTCCTCGAAGAGTTATGTTTACAAAGCAATTTTTTTACTGAATTTCTCAGATAGGCGAAGACCGCTTCTCAAAGAAATCTCTGAGTTTTTTTATTGCCAGGGTTCTGAGTTTAACCACGGCTCAGTCTTGATGATTCAGACTGTGTGGCTTATTTGGCAACACTTAGACGCTGTGGTAGCTGTACCTTGTGGGGTAGCGATCGCTTTTCTTAACCAACCCTTATTCTGAGAGAACTTGGCAAATACCTTGCGAGTATTTGGGTAATAGAGCGAGCCACCTTTGTGGCAGCTGCCTTTTGGTCGTCTACGCAATCGCCATACAAAAATGAGAATGTTTTAAAAAGTGTAACTATTGATGGAACTGTTTGCAAGCGTGTAAATAGATGCGATCAATATCCCATCTGTGTTATTTTCTCACAAATCTCCGTCACAATTTTATTTACGTATGTTCTGGTAATGGGAAGAGGAAAGGGTGTAGGGATATGAGAAGATAAGGGCGTAAGGGAGTAGAAGTGCCACATTGCGTTACTTATAAGTTTAAAGATCCTCACCTACACCCAGTTTCAACAGGCAATTTTTGTACGTAATTCCTGACTCAGCTAAATTACTGTGTCACCAAGTGGATATTTTGTAGCTGACACTTAGCTTCCGCCGTATTCAGACGTTCAATTACCTGTTCGGAACTCATGAGACGCTTTAGCACTACTTGACCAATTGTTTGGCTGGCAATTTCTGAGGTTGATGGTTTAACTTCTATTGTTAAAACAGCTTCTTCTGTACGATAAAGCCAGAGCAATTCATTGTTTTCTACTATACAAATATTCATCCGCTGAATATCTGGTTGTCGTCGCCATGCGGTGATTTGCCACAATCCATCAGATGACCATACTCTACCTATATTCCATCCTTCAGAAAGAAAAAAATATTTCACGGTTTTATCTCGCTATTTTGACTATAAATTTTGATATCTACACCCTCTAAACTTTCTCGGTAGATGTTGTAAGTAAAGCTGCCTTGCCACTGAAGCTATGATGGCAATGTTCCTGATAATTCTCTTTAAAACCTATCCTTGTTAGTTAATAGGCTAACTTTAAATGTTAACAACTAAAGCTAATTGAGCAGCTTAACAAATTGTCTTTCACAAAATCTTATTAATTTAAGATAATTTCATTTTGTTGGCAAAATTCAAATTAAATAATCAAGTTCTACGGATTTTTGAACGCAGAGATTGTCTGATAAAGTCGGCAGAATTTTTAAACTAATGAGTTTAAAATGTCACATTAAAATACTTAGTGAGCAAAATTAGTTTTTGTAACATTTTTTGATATAACTCAATAGTTAAATAAAATTCAATAATTGTGATTTTAGCTTCTGTAATATCAAATTACATCAATGGTTTGGATAACAAATAAATAGCGCTCGCCTATCTTAAACCTGCATCAATGGGAAAAATTGGGTATTATTGCCAGACATATAGTATGATTACTGACCGCTGATTTGAAAAATTTGAAAGATATGACGTTATTTCCTTTGTCCCTGCGAAGGTGGGGGCGGCTGACACAATTCCTATCTCTATTTTGTCTGTGTTTATTTTTAGTCATCAGTTGTGGTACGCGACAACAAGCCAATACCACGCCGTCAGGTAATGCAAATACTCTTGGGGGTGATGGTCGCATTACTATTGGTACAACTGCAAAGCCGAGAACTTTAGATCCGGCGGATGCTTATGAGTTGGCATCGTTGGGTTTAGTGTTTAATATGAGCGATCGCCTGTACACTTACGAACCAGGTAGTACAGAAATTAAGCCCCAACTGGCGACAAGTTTACCAAAAGTCAGCCCAGATGGTTTAACTTACACTATACCCCTACGCCAAGGAGTAGTGTTCCACGATGGCACACCCTTCAATGCTAAAGCAATGGAGTTTAGTATTCAGCGATTTATTGAAAATAAAGGTAAACCTTCTTTTTTGTTAGCTGATACAGTAAACTCAGTAACCGCTACAGGTGAAAACGAGCTAACAATCAAACTCAAAAAACCCTTTGCAGCATTTCCCTCCTTACTCGCGTTTTCTGGAGTGTGTGCAGTTTCACCCAAGGCTTATGAACTTGGTGCTGGTAAATTTAAACCTAATACATTTGTAGGTACTGGCCCTTACAAATTAGCCCAATATGGTACAGACTCATTGCGGATGGATGTATTTGATAAATATTGGGGAGACAAACCAGCCAATCAAGGCGTTAACGTCCAAATTCAAACAAGTCCAGTTAACTTGTTTAACGCCTTTCGGACAGGTGCAGTAGATGTAGCTTATTTATCATTACAACCTGATCAAATTCGCAGTTTGGAAGATGGCAGTAAAAAAGGAGATTGGCAAGCGATTACAGCCCAAGGTAGTGTGGTAAGTTATCTGGTATTAAATCGCAATCAAAAACCCTTAGATAAACCAGAAGTTAGACAAGCGATCGCCGCAATTATTGATCGTCCATTATTAAATGAGCGAGTTTTATACGGTCAAGCTGATGCGCTTTACAGTATGATTCCTACTACATTCAACGTTTCCCAACCATTATTTAAAGATAAATATGGTGATGGTAAATTTGATCAAGCTAAAGAATTATTAACTAAAGCTGGCTACTCAAAAGAAAATCCTGTCAAAATTCCAGTTTGGTATCCTTCAAGTTCACCAACTCGGAGTTTAGCAGCCCAGACGCTCAAATCCCTTGCTGATACTAAAATGGATGGCATTGTCCAATTAGAAGTCAACACAGTAGAAGGGCCGACTTTCTTTAAAGACATTTCTAAAGGTTTATATCCCGCAGCTTTGCTTGATTGGTATCCAGACTTTTTAGATCCTGATAATTACGTCCAACCCTTCTTAGCTTGTCAAAAAGGTTCTGATGCAAAAGGCTGCGAAGATGGCGGTAGTCAAACTCAAGGTTCGTTTTACTATAGCGAAACCATGAATAAACTCATCGACCAACAACGCAAAGAACAAAACCCCGCAGCACGAGAGAAGATTTTCGCTCAAATTCAAACCCAAGTAGCTAATGATGTACCTTATGTCCCGCTTTGGCAAAACAAAGACTATGTATTTGCCCAAAAAGGTGTAAGTAATGTGCAACTTGACCCTACCCAAAATTTGATTTATAAAACCATCAAAAAATAGTTAATAGTGCTTTGTCATTTGTCCTTTGTCTTTTGTGTTCTACTTTTCACAAATAACAAATGGCAAATGACCAATGACGAATAACCAATGACAAATAACTAAAATATGTCTCGCTCAAAAGCCCTACAATATTACATTATTTCGCGGTTGCTCCTAGCACCGCTGCAACTATTAACTATCATTACTATCGTATTTTTATTATTGCGAGCGACACCAGGAGATCCTGCCGATGCGATTTTGGGTGGACGTGCGCCAGAAGCAGCCAAAGAAGAATTACGCAAGCAATTAGGATTAAATTTACCTATTTGGCTACAGTATTTAAATTATTTAGCAAACATACTGCGTTTTGATTTAGGAACTTCTTTAACAAGTCGCGGACAAAATGTTTGGGACATTATCGGACAGTATTTTCCTGCGACAGTGGAGTTAGCCGTATTTAGTATGGCTGTGGCGCTGATTGTTGGTATTTTGGTAGGTACACTTTCTGCTTCTCGCCCTGGAACATATTTTGATGTGGGCGGGCGGTTATTTGGGATTATTACTTATGCTTTACCGATGTTTTGGGCGGGAATGCTGTTACAGTTAATTTTCTCTGTACAACTGGGTTGGTTTCCCAACTCTAACCGTTTTCCGCCGACGCTGCCGCCGCCATCGCCAATTACTGGGCTATATACTTTTGATAGCTTACTTAGTGGTAACTTGACACAGTTTTTTGCTTCTTTGCATCATCTTGCGCTCCCCAGCCTCACTTTAGGAATTTTACTCAGTGGAATTTTTGAGCGTATTGTCCGCGTGAATTTAAAACAAACTTTGCGTGCTGACTATGTAGAAGCGGCTAGAGCAAGAGGAATTGCAGAAAATAAGATTTTAGTCTCTCACGCCTTAAAAAATGCCTTAATTCCAGTAATTACGGTGTTAGGGTTAACCTTTGCCTCTTTGTTGGGTGGAGCGATTTTAACGGAAGTGACATTTTCTTGGCCTGGGTTAGCCAATCGTTTGTATCAAGCCATCAGCGATCGCGATTATCCCACAGTCCAAGGTGTATTGGTATTCTTTGGGGCGATTGTGGTTGGCGCAAGCATTTTGATTGACATTATTAATGCTTATGTTGACCCACGCATTCGCTATTAATTTAAGAAGTAAATTAGAATTGCAGCAAATGCGGAAACAATAATTATGTTTCAACCTTTAGTCGAGCCAATAACCTTTGAGGAATTTCTAGAGTGGAAACCAGAAAATGGCAGGTATGAATTACATAAAGGAGTCATAGTTGAAATGCAGCCAACAGGCGACCATGAGTTGGTTAGGGCATTTTTGATTAGAGAACTTAACTTTGAAATTCGTAGGTGTAGTCTAGCTTATTCGATTCCTAGTCAAGCTTTAGTCAAATCAGTAGATAAAAAATCAGGTTATATTCCTGATGTATTGGTCTTGAATCTACCTAACTTAGTTAATGAACCTCTTTGGAAAAAAGCCTCTACTGTTTCTCAAGCAGAATCAATTCCCTTAATCATAGAAGTTGTCAGTACCAACTGGCGTGATGACTATTTCTTCAAATTTGGTGAATATGAGGAAATTAGGATTCCAGAATATTGGATAGTTGACTATGCTGTTCTAGGTGGAAAGAGGTTTATAGGTGAATCTAAACAACCCACAATATCAGTTTATGGTTTAATTGAATGTGAGTATCAAGTTAATCAATTTCGCGGCAATAATCGCATTCAATCGCCTACTTTTCCCGAACTTAATTTAACGGCTGAACAAGTTTTTCAGGCTGCTTTAGGAGAATATTAATTCAGCTAATCATCTATTTTTGGTTATGCCAAAATTTGAGGAACAATTAGAATTTGTTTATGCCAGCGATCGCTATCAATGGCGGGAGTGGTTGATCAAAAATCATCGCACTTCCCTTGGTATCTGGTTGATTTACTACAAGGTCAAAAGCGGTAAACCAAGCGTCAGATACAGCGAAGCAGTCAAAGAAGCTTTATGTTTTGGCTGGATTGACAGTCAAGTTAAATCATTAGATGGAAATTGCTATAAACAAATTTTCACTCCGCGAAAACCGAAAAGTGGTTGGTCAAAATTAAATAAGCAATATATTGAGGAGCTAATTGCAGCAGATTTAATGACAGAATTTGGTCTACTAAAATTGCTGATGCAAAACAAGATGGCTCATGAACTTCCTTAGATGCGATCGAAGCATTAACCATTACCATAGATTTGCAGCAAGCGTTAGCAGTCAACTCTTTAGCTAACAAGAATTTTGCAGCTTTTAGTAATTCTTTGAAGAAGAACATTCTCTCTTGGATTGCAAGTGCAAAACGCCCAGAAACTAGGTTAAAAAGAATTGAGCAAACAGTAAATTCGGCAGTGGAGAATATAAATCCATTGAGCCGATAAGTTATATCTTTTAAGTTAGGCGGGCAATGCGAAAAAGTCGGTCAAAACCTAATTTTTACATTGTGGACATTGCCCAATCCTACATTTATTAATAATGATAAGGAATTAGACTTAGCTTAAAATTTGTAGCTTAAAACTTGAATCACCTTATCTTCTGGTAACTTATTAGCAGTGATGCTGATAGTGTCACTATTACTACGACGTACCGTGATACCTTGCACCAAGTTGAGAAAATCATCTAAGGGCGAAATATCACAAGCATTTGCATCAGCAGCCTGTGTGCGGTAGTGGGTCGGAATCACCAGTTTAGGATTTAATACATCTATTGCTTGTTTAGCCTCTTGGGCATTATAGGCTTTAGCACTACCGCCTACGGGGATGAAGAGGACATCAGGGCGACCCATCAAGATTTTTTGTTCTAGAGAAATGGGTGCAGCAATACCACCTAAGTGCAGAATGTTAATTCCACCTTGTTGCCAACTCCAGGCGGTGTTTTTGCCGAATTGTCTCCCACCTTTGCGATCGTGATCTGTCGAAATTCCCTGAAATTTAATCCCCTGGAACTCATAAACTCCAGCTTCGTAGACTAGCTTGGGATTTCCTGGCAAATCTTCTACTGCACCTTCGTCTAGTAATTGGCTGCTAATCAAAACCAAGTTTGCACTAACTTTTGGCGCACGATAACGAGCAGTACAGCCAACTGTGCGGAAGGGATTGGCAAGAATTTTTACTCCGCCACCACTAATTAGAAAACAAGTATGACCCAACCACTGAACTGATAAACCGCCAGATTGTGCGTTAGCTTCAGTGTGAGAACCTATTGTAGTAACTAAAGCTGTGACTAACCCCGCCCCAGCATAGCCCATCAACTGTCGTCGTTTCATTAATTACTCTCTCGTCTGTAATTGTTCCAGAAAGTTTCGCAATAACTGTTTTCCTGAAGAAGTTAGCACACTTTCTGGGTGAAACTGGACTCCTTGGATATGAGGATAGTTCCGATGTCGCACTCCCATAATTGTGCCATCTTCAACCCAAGCGGTGATTTCTAACACTTCGGGGCAAGTTTCGCGCTCAATCACCAAACTATGATATCTGGTGGCGGTCATCGGATTTTCTAATCCTTGAAAAACACCCACATTAGTGTGAGTCACTTGGGAAGTTTTGCCGTGCATTAACTCTGGAGCAGAGACGATTTTACCACCAAATACTTGACCAATACTTTGATGCCCCAAGCATACGCCTAGAATTGGCAAACTAGGGCCAAGTTGTTGAATCAAATCCAAAGATATACCCGCATCTTCTGGACGACCTGGCCCAGGAGAAATGACTACAAGGTCGGGATGCAAACCTCGAATTTCTTCGATGGTGATTTTATCGTTGCGAAAAACTTGAATATCTGATGCGATGGGGAACTCTGCTGCTAGTTCTCCGAGGTACTGCACCAAATTATATGTAAAACTGTCGTAGTTATCGATGACTACAATCACGGTCTAGACTCCTGGTGATCATTACCAGATTCTAGCCGTCAGCGTCAGTAATTATTGAATTTATAGTTGAGAAATTTTTATGTATGAGTGTAGTAATTAATGTCTCAACTTAGAAGTTTGACATAATTAATACTATTAATCGCGGCAGTATCAGGGTACAAGCAACTAAGATTGCCACTAACGCTGAAACTAGTACAGCACCCGCAGCGCAGTCTTTGGCGACTTTGGCCAATTCGTGGTAAGTCTGCTTGACTGTCAAGTCTACCAACGATTCGATCGCTGTGTTGAGTAGTTCGAGTGCGAGAACTAAGCCGCTTGTAATGCCAATGACGGCGATTTCCACCGGTGATAAATGCAAGAATATGCTGAGGGCGATCGCCAAAGCACAAAAACTCACATGAATGCGAAAATTGCGTTGAGTTTGAAAACTGTAGGTGATGCCAGCCCAAGCATACTTAAAACTAACAAGTAAATTGGCGGCAACTTGCCACGAAAATTCCCTTTCCTTCGTTATCAGTTTTGGTAACTGGTTTGGTGGTGGAGGAGAAACTTGTTGGGACATAAGCTAAAAAATAGAACAATAAAGTTAGGTAAACTGGGAATTTTCGCTGTTTGAAGTTATCCGGTCAACTTCAGGCAATTTTCTACAGGAGTATTATAAGAGGATGCTTAAAAATTAACACTGATAGGCATAAAAATCTTTAATATTCTATGTCAATATCAATACCAACTGTCTCCAGTATTATTACTTGCTGCTTGAGCATTTGCATTAAACTCTCATCATCTGGATGATCCCAACCCAAAAGGTGTAAAAGCCCATGAGATGCTAACCAAGCTAACTCAGTTACTAAACTATGCCCTTGTTGTTGGGCTTGCCGTTGGGCTGTATTTACCGAAATCACGATATCACCTAAATACACAGGTTCATCCTGCATTTCCGCATAATAAGGCAAATCAGTCTCTAAAGCAGCAAAGGCTAAAACATCTGTGGGTTTATTTTGATGTCTATATTGAGCATTTAATGATTGAATTTCTGCATCATCTGTTAAACGCAGCCCTATTTCATAGCTTGACGCTGGCGGTAGATGAGGTTGAAGATTTTCTAACCAGCGATGAAACCAGTTCTCCCAGGTTTCATCCCCAACATTTACGGCTAATTGTGGGGAAGACTCGGAAAAAATATCTTGCAAATTTAGTTCAACTTGCACCAAGTACAAACGCTCCTCAGCACTTTGAATTTTGATGGGTGTTTAACGGGTTAAGTAAGCAAGACCAATTAGAACAGCTAAAAGTCCTACAGCACTTAACAAAAAATGTTTGATGGAAGTACCGCCTTTACGCACCATATTCCGCATGGCAAGTTTGACGTAGCTTGGTTGAGGTTCCGTTGAAGGAGAGTCACTCATAATTATTTCGTAACAAACTCTTTTACATATAAATGTAACAGTTTCCTGGGAGTTCTCTTGCCATTTTGTCTATTTTCGGTTTGAAAGTCAGGCAATGGGTTATAGATGACTCTGTTACCCATTGTTGATTGACTTTAAGCAGAATTACTGTCTACTAGCTGATTTTCTTGCCGGAGATAGGCTTGGATGAACATATCGAGATCGCCGTTCATCACATCAGCGATCGCAGTTGTTTCAGAATTGGTACGCAAATCTTTTACCATCTGATAAGGATGGAATACGTAGTTGCGAATTTGATTACCCCAGGAAGCTTCCACCATATCACCGCGAATTTGGGCAATTTCTTGCGCCTTTTGTTCACGGGCGATAACTAGCAGCTTGGCTTTCAGACGGGCGAGGGCTTTTTCTTTATTTTGCAGTTGCGATCGCTCTTCTGTACAGCGCACAGCCAGACCAGTGGGTAAATGCACAATTCGCACGGCTGTTTCTACTTTGTTGACGTTTTGTCCACCTTTACCACCAGCCCTGGATGTTGTAACTTCCAAATCCTTCTCTGGAATATCCAACTGCACAGAATTATCGATTTGTGGCATGACTTCCACCCCAGCAAAACTAGTTTGCCGCTTGCCATTGGCATTAAAAGGTGAAATCCGCACTAAGCGATGTGTGCCTGTTTCTGACCGCAGATAGCCATAGGCGTAGCGCCCAGTAATTTCTAGAGTTGCTGATTTGATGCCCGCTTCATCACCCTCAGATTCTTCACTGAGTGCTACTTTATAGCCATGAGCTTCTGCCCAACGGGTATACATCCGCAGCAGCATAAATGCCCAATCTTGAGCATCTGTACCACCCGCACCAGCATTAATTGTCAACACTGCCCCTTCCGCATCGTAGGGGCCAGAGAGTAGCTGTTGTAACTCCCACTGGTCAAGGTCACGGTTGAGCTTAGTGATAGTAGATTCCGCTTCTTGCAGTAGGGACTCGTCGGTTTCTAACTCCAACAGTTCCACCACTGCTTTAGTATCTTCTAAACTGGCTCGCCACTGGTTGTAAGTATCCAAGTGGGATTTGAGATCGTTAAGTGCTTGCAGGGTTTTTTGGGCTTCGGGTTGATTTTCCCAAAACTCTGGCTGCGCGGATATTTGTTCTAAGTCGTGAATTTTCGCTGTCAGTGCAGGTACGTCAAAGATAGTCCTGGGTTTTACCCAGGCGGCTAGACAACGTTTCGATTTCGCGTTTGAGTTCTAAGACTTCCATAGTGCTTGCTAAATTTAGAGCTACTTGGATGGATTTCCTAAGTTTGCTCTTTAGATTTTATTTGTTTTTTTGATTTTAGCGGCTGTTGAGTCAGTTCTTGTGCTTTGACTACATAATTGTATTGGAGAAATAACTTACCATATCTCACGGCAATGAAAAAACCGTGGCTACTGACTTTGCACCACGGTTAAAAATTTATTAAATTTTGCTATTTATCGTTACTTAATCACGACCATTGAGGGCAATCAGCAACCGTAAGATAAAGACAAACAGGTTGATGTAAGTCAAATACATCGACAAAGCCGCAGGTAGGTATTGATCGTTGCGGTAAGTACGGGGCAGGATGTAAAAGTCTACAACGGATACGCCCACAAACAGAAATACGCCTAAACCAGAAATGCCAATTTCTAGCCAAGTTGGGGTATAAACACCAAACAAAGCAAAGAGAAATTGGACTGCACAAACCACCAGCAAGGCAATAACACCGAGACTGATGGTTTTGCTCAAAGCCATTCCGTCTTGTTCAGACAGATTTGAACCAATTTGACGGGCAACAATAAAGGTGACACCACAACCGAGGGCGGCTATACCAATGCCTTGAATACCAACACCTTGGGTTCTTAAGGCGACAAATACTAAACCACTGAGAGTATACCCAGATAAGAGGCTATAGGTTGCTAATAAAGGCAGGGCAATAGCTTTTTTGCCTTTTTCAGCAACATTTTGGGCAACAAAGAAGAGAATTAACTCTAGAATTACCGCACCAATAAAGGTAGGGAAGAAAATTCCAGGGTTTGTACGGATAACGCCTAAACCACCATAGGTGCCTAATGCAGTTAAAACCAGACCACCACCAACGTAAGGTAGGGCGTTGGCAATGACATTAGGGCCAATGAGGGCTTGTGTTTTAGCGTCTCGGATAGCTTCACGAAAGTTACTTGTATTGCTCATACTTGAGTTTTTCGCTGGAAAAAATGCTGTATATTCCTATTGTTACCAAGATTTTCATTGAGCAGCTAGGGTATTTTGTTAGAAAAATCGGCGTTAATTGTTGATCAATACATTTTGTCCGAGATATGCGCCACTATGGGTCTTGAATGGTAGAAGTGAATTACTCAAATTCAGCAATACTAAAAAACCATTTCGAGAAATACATTTTCACCACACAATACACCCTTCTATTAAGAGAATATTAGGTGCGGTTTTGATGTTGCTCAAGCCACCAAAGTCTTGATAATGTTGGTTTTAGCTTTTGGGCTGAACTTTTGCGAATTTATATATGCTTTTGGTTTAGGTATTTTATTAATTTTTATAATCAACGATTTATTAAGCAAATATTAAAATTAATGTTCTGCTACGATTTTTATTTCTAGAGAGATATTTAACTTAAGCCAAAAATTAAGGCTGTGGAGTTTTTCTCTATTGCTTATCTAGGGCTAAATCCTTGGGTATAAGCCAAGCATTTAACCACGAAAATAGCTAGGGTTATTCGTAAAAAATAAACATTAATTAACTCAGCAAGTTTATAGATAAAACAAAAATCAGCGGCAACAACAGAGTCTGTAAAATCGTGCGTAAAAACACTGAATCCCTGAGATAGCGGCGAATTAAGTTCAGTGGAACGACGATGGTTTAATCAGCGTGGTCTAAGGAAAATAATTACAGCTTTGAAGAACATATACGCAACTCCGTTTTTTCAGGAAAAGGAGTTAATACAAAGGAATTGATATGGCAGCAATTGAGTCTTCTATGCGAATTGATGGGATAGAGTTATTACACTTATACCACCAGAATCCCTCAATTAAACTTCGTAATCAACTTGTACAGTTACATACTGGCTTAGTGCGGAAGATGGCTCATAAATTCAGCCATCAATGTAATGAACCTTATGAAGATTTAGAACAAATCGGTTATTTTGGTTTAATTAGGGCCATTGAGCGTTTTGATCCTAGTCAAGGATATGCGTTTAGTTCCTTTGCTGTGCCATATATTCGCGGTGAGATGCTGCATTTCTTGCGCGATCGCAGTACGCTATTAAAAATTCCTCGTCGTTGGCAAGAACTCTACAATGAAGGGCAAAAGATCCGCAAAGAATTAGCTTTGGCTTTGGGTCGTCCTCCCAAAGATTCAGAAATTGCTAAGGTACTGAAGGTATCTGTGCAAGAATGGCAAGAAACTAAGTTAGCTGCACAAAATCGGATGCCTTTGAGTTTGGATGCTACAGCAGTTCACTATGTTGATTGTCAAATAACTTTAGGTGAAGCTCTTCCTTGTCCTCGTTCTGCTGTGATGCAACAACAAGAAGAAGAACGCCAACAACTCCAAGGGGCAATCAATATGCTAGAAGACAAACCCCGGATGGCAGTAGAAATGGTCTTCTTAAAAGAACTGTCACGCAAGGATGCTGCTAAAAACATTGGTACTAGTCCAATGACCGTAACACGGTATCTGCAAAAGGGCATTAATGATTTGATCAATTATTTGCAACCACAAGTAGTGGCATCAGGGTCTTGATGTTCGATACTACAAAATTTTTGACAGGAAAACTCCATAACTCAAATCGCTTCTAACAAATAAACCAAGTTCTGGATTTAAGTATTTAGACAAGATTAATTAAACACATTGTTTTCCTGTTAATAGTTCTCTTGCTCAGTTAATGAATTTAATCTTGCCCAACCACTTATTATATTGAATGCTTCATATTGGTAATAATGGGCTTGATATTCAGGGTGCCGTCTCCGAAAAAGCTTCACTATTCAAATAAATTTTAGGAATTTAAGCCTGCACGTTGAAAGATAGTGTTAGGGGTAATTTCTAATTCTGGTAACAAATCATCAGTCATTACTTGATGATGGCGATACGTTATAGGTAAGGAAGCTGGGGCAAAGACAGTAATAGTTCTAGCTTTTGTATCGACTACCCAAACACGCAAAACACCTGCTTTGAGATAATCTGTGGCTTTTTCGGCCATATCTCCAAAAGTTTGTCCGGGTGAGATAATTTCAATCACTAATTCTGGTGCAACCGGACAAGCTTCATCTTGCAACCAATCAGCCGCAAGACAGTTATAAGAAACATAAGTTAAATCAGGTATAGGCATCCAATCTTGTTGATTTCGGGTTAATTTGATTGCCCACTCAACTACAACCCGGCCTTTTTTCTCTGCCCATATAGACAATATTATAAATAAAGCGCCAGTCGTCGCACCATGAAAAAATTTTGGTGACATTTCATCATTTTTATATTTCGGAACAGCTTGACCATCAATAAGTTCGTATTTGATATCTCCTACAGGCAGTGCAAGAAACTCTTCCACAGTTAAACGTTGATTAGAAGACTGAACCATAGTGATGAAATGTCTAGAATAGACTAACTACCGTGATTTTAGATCAGCGATCGCACCTCTGGTCATGGCGGCAATGGCTTTATCTGTTGCTTTTGGCAAATGATAATACTTACCTCCGGCTGTTTGGGCTAGTTCTTTGGCAAAACCAGTGGAAACAAATTTACTTTCGGTATCAATTACCAATAGTTGCATTCCCAAAGCCCGAAATCTGCCAGCAATTTCTAATAACTCGCCTTTGATATCCGGTTTTTCTCCTGCTTCTTGAGGTTCACCTAAAGAACGCGCTAAGGGAATATTCCCCCGGCCATCAGTAATTGCTACCACTACAACTTGCCCAATATCGCCACTCATCCGAGCATTTAAACCAACGCGCACAGCTTGGGTTAAACCATGCGCTAAGGGTGAACCACCGCCACAGGGTAATCTTTCTAGACGGTTCTTAGCTAAAGCAATAGAACGTGTTGGTGGTAATAAAACTTCCGCCTGTTCTCCTCGGAAGGGAATCAACGCTACTTGGTCACGGTTTTGATAAGCTTCTGTTAGCAGTTGCATCACCGCACCCTTAGCTGACTGCATCCGGTTCAAAGCCATCGAGCCAGAAGCATCTACCACAAATACTACCAACGCCCCCGCTTTACGTACCAAGCGTTTCGAGCGAATATCACCTTGCTCAACAATTACCTTTTTGTTTGGCTGTCTTTCACGCCGGGCTTTTTGGTAGGGTGCGGAGGCTCTCAGCGTCGCATCTACGGCAATGCGCCGGACTTTTCCTTTGGGTAACATTGGCTTAACGTAACGTCCCCGGTCTTCGGAGAAGATGATGCTGCGACTCCCAGATTTGCCTTGACGCTGGGACATTTGAGCAAAGTACAGCACACTTTCATCTAGAATTACACCTTCCGGGTCAAAGATAAATTCTTCGGGGATGCTTGGTGGTTCTTGGTTTTCTGGTTCTTCTGGTTGGTCTTCTTCTTTGTCGTTTTCCTCTTCCTCTTGTTGCTCTTGTTCAGACTCGTCTTGACTTTGGGGTGGTGGGGGAGGAGGTGGCGGTGGTTGGTCGGGTGGTGGTGTTTGAACTACAGTTGCCCGTGGTACAATCACTAGTTCGACAGCCCGGCGTAAATCTTCGGCATTGACGGTGGTGCGCCCTTCTAAGGCGGCGGCGGCTTTGGCGACGCGCACTGCAAATAACTCGGCGCGGTGTCCCTGTACAGCACCACGAATTGCTTCATTGACTAAGTAAGCAATTTGGTCGTGGGTGATGACGACTTCTTTTAACCATTCCCGCGCCAGGATAATTTGGGTTTTTAGACCGTCGAGGTCTTCGTCGTATTGCTGGAGAAATTCTTGGGGAGATTGAGAAAAGGCGATCGCTTGTTCTACTGCTTGAACTCGTTGATCTAGACCGAGTACACCATCAGCAGAAAGGGCGATCGCAATTCTATCCAGTAAATGTTCTCTCAGTGCGCCTTCTTCGGGGTTGTAGGTAGCAATAAATAACGCTCTGCAAGGGTGCTGAAAACTAATACCTTCGCGCTCAATTTGGTTGCGACCTTCGGATAATACTGTTAAAAGTTGATTTGATATCTGGTCATCTAATAAATTGATTTCATCTACGTACAGTACACCGCGGTGAGCAGAGGCGAGTAACCCAGGCTGAAAAATGGTATCTCCTTGTTTAACCGACTGTTCCACATCCACAGAACCTAACAGTCGGTCTTCCGTGACTCCGAGAGGAATCTGCACAAACGGCGCAGGAATGATTTGTGTAGGGACATCCTGAATCTCTTTTTCGGCGTACTCTGCCAACAATAAATTATCCCATTCATCGGGGCGGGTGGGATCGCAGTTGCTAATTGAACCTGGAACAACTTCAATTGGGGGGATGAGGGCGTGGATAGCACGCGCCATGACAGATTTTGCCGTACCGCGACGACCTGCGATCGCCACTCCCCCCAAACCAGGATCGACCGCTGCTAACAGCAAGGCTAATTTTATCGCTTCTTGACCGACTACGGCAGTCAAGGGAAAGGAGGCGACGCTTGGAGTGATAGTAGGCGCAGGCATTGTTTACAAAAATGATGATGAAGGCAGGAGACAGGGGGCAGGAGGCAGGAGGTAAGATTTTTTAAAATTATTTCTGCTTTGCTTGACTGGTCTCGGTTTTTAGCATATCAATTTCTGGCGCTATCTTGCCTACTCGCTAATCTAAACTAAATGGAGTGAATTCTATTTGTCCAAATAGCATATTTTTGTCTACTGCTGACAAAATTTTATGATTAGAGCGTTGGCGCAGCCCGCCGTAGGCATCGCTATTTAAACAACGACAAACTAATTGCGCCACATCGGCACGATGGATACTGCCAACAACGCGTGTGTCTTCGGTTAAAATGCCATTGCCTGTGGCGGGTTCTGTTTTGAGACCACCAGGACGAATAATAGTATAGATGAGTCCACTGGCAATTAAATATTGTTCGGCTTTGTCTTTTTCGACTAAAACTGATTGCAGTGCAGCTAATGCTTGTGGAGATAATGCACCAATACTATTACCAGTACCAATGGAAGTCACTAGAATAAATTTTTGGACTCTGGCTTTGATTGCAGCATCGATGAGATTTTTATTAGCCAGGTAATCTGGTTTTTCTGTGTCTGTGGGTAAACCGCCAATCGTACTAATTACGGTATGGATTGGTTCATTGGTAATCATGGCTGCTTCCACATCATTAACATGCAACGCATCACCGATAACTACCTCAACACCTGTTGCTGTTAATTCAGCCGCAGCCGATTCATTTCTCAAAAGTGCTTTGACTGGGAGTTGCTGTGCTGTTAAACAGTTGGCAATTTCTCTACCAACGCCACGACTTGCCCCAGCCAGAAAAATGTATGATTCACTTGTCATGATTAATTGCTGAATTAGTAATTACTTTCGCTCCAGGGATTTTATCAAAGTTAGGACTTATACCGTTTCACTTTAAGTTTGATACAAATAGACCGCAGGGGAGCCAGCGCGTTGGGGAGACACTGCATTGCGGAGGTTCCCTCCGTTGTAGCAAGTGTCGGCGGGTTTCCCGACTTGTAGCGACTGGCATGGGCAGAGGAGCAGAGGGGCGGAGGAGAAATTATTCGTATCATTTATTTAGGGAAATGGTATTACCCAAAAAACGAAAAGTTCAAATTTTAGCGCAGTGTTGAGGGGTATGAGAGTGTACTTCGAATGCGTTCAGTAACCAGGGCGTAGGTATATAAAACCCTTACACACTCATAACCTTACCTCTACACACCCAGTCTCAACTAATTAATCCCATCGTAGGAGGTATTTTTGCTGATGATCATGCGAATCTAGTCAGTACCTCTATATAGAGCAAGACTGATGACTAAAAAATCTCAAGATGTAAGAGTAATATCTACCACACGAATTTGGGGAATCACAGTGGGTATTTTAGCAGTTTGTATTCCCCTTTCTGCTGTGACTAGAAGTGGTGCGCTACTTCCTTTAGCTGCTATTGGTGGTGCTACAGCCGGGACAATCGCTATATGGCGTGCTGATGATAAGAAATCAAAAGCTGCTTCTTTACAACCACAGCAATTGAAACTATTAGAGCAAAGAATCGCTAATTTAGAAACGATAGTGAGTAATGAAGAATTTGATTTACAGAAAAAAATTAAACAGCTAGAATCAAGCGATCGCAATCATCATTCTATTTCCTAAATACCTATTGCATCACGCATTTTTGCGGCTTTTTAGTATACACAATTATGGAAAATATTTCTGCAACTTTGAGAGCATAATCTCAATAATTTAGCAAAATATAGTTATCATCAGCCTGAATTTGAGGAACTATGCTAATAACTGCCAAATTCTGTTTAAATCATCCTCGTCTGAACTAATATTACTGTTTCCTAGAAACAGTATCTTATTCTCTAGTTTCGATAGAATTATTTGACATCATTTAATTCTATCTAACTCATACCAAGTGCTGATTTGAGATTGTCGGAAAAAAGTTTGAACTAAAAGTTTCTCTCAACAATCTCCAAGCAGCTTGCTGATCCCAGATTGGTATCAATTAGATCATTGTGACTAGATTTAAATGATGTTCTCACACTGAATTTTACAGATACATATCCATAAATGTGTTCTGTTAGACTGCGAAGATTACCGAATTTTTATTTTACTAGAAGTTATAAACTTGAGTCATTGCGTTGGTATAGCTTACCGTAGGTATGCAACATTGTGCCGTTGGAATGCAAATGGATTGGATTAGCTTACTCAAAGCCCAGCAAGCTGATTTCCTTCAACGTGTGAAAAAACCTAAAACTTACGACTTATCTTTATTAGACAGTCAAGTTAAAGGTTGTCACAGCGAAATTATGGCATTTTGGGGTGATTCATTGGCAAAAATTCAAGAATTTTCGCGCCACCAAGCCGAAATTCTCGCCAAGAATCCGCCGCCTATACCGCCAGAATATCCCGAACCGCCTGATAGGGTGATTCCTTACCCTAAACACTTTCAACAACAAGCAGAAGATTATCTTTTGCGAGAGCAAATTGTTGAACAAGTGATGGCGGAACGGTTAGGTAAATTAGTGAAAAAGTTGCCCCAAGACACTATCCAAAATATGGTGTTAGATGATGAAGGCAATTTACGTGGTGAAAGTAAATTTACATACTTCCTGGCTGATAATCCCAAACAGAGTGTGTTAGTTTATGCTGCCGATGGAGAAAGTTTTAACGGTATCAAGAAAGATAAAATTAGGTGGTCAGTCACGCAAGATGATTTACTCAACCACCAAGTATTAATTTTCTTGTGTCTGTTTTATCCATCTAATGGCAAATTAGGCTATGAAAAGCACGCTGTAATTGCTGGCTTTTTGCCTAGTTATCAACTGGAATTCACAGAAACTAAATTATCTGTTACTCCTAGTAACTTGTTATATGCGGGGGGATTAAGTTGGTATTTAGAGTCATTAACAGCGAAAAAGACTACTAAAAAAGATATATTGCCGACAGTTGAAGAGCAAGCGATCGCGGAAAACATTCAAATTGTTTCATCAGATCATCCCCAAAAAGAAATCATTGGTGATTGGGAATTTTGGCAGACATTAAAAGGTCATACAAAAGGTATTCATTGCCTTGATTTTACTTCTCGCTGTCACAATGGCAATGTCATGCCAATTTTAGCTAGTGGGAGTCGCGGTGAAACAAGATTATGGGATTTAAGCAAAGGCGAATTAATTGATACATTATCCGAATATCCTTGGATAGCATCAGGGTTAGTGGATGACGTAAATTCTATATCTTTCAGCCCCGATGGTCATACATTAGTCAGTGTAGGCGCAGACTCTACAGTAAAAATTTGGCACGTCGGCGCACCAGAATTAATCGATATTCTGCACAAACATAATGGCGTGGTGCGCTGTACGGCTTTTACCCCCGATGGCCGGATGGTTGCTACTGGTGGAGATGATCGAAAAGTGCTGTTTTGGGATTTAATGTATCGTCAGGTAGCGATCGCTTTATCTTTAGATGATACAGCTGCCCACTCTCTAGCTTTAAGTCCAGATGGCAAAACCCTGGTAACTGGTAGTTACCGCAAAATTAAAGTCTGGAAAACAGCCCAACTCTCAGAATGTAAAACCCTACAAGAAATCGAACCACTGCACAGCTTAACCGGACATTCTCACATTGTGCGTTCCTTAACCATCAGTGCGGATGGCGAGTGGCTAATTAGTGGTAGCTGGGATCAGACAATTAAAATCTGGCATTTAGAGACAGGCAGATTAATTCGTACCCTCAAAGGACATACTGATCGAGTATATGCGATCGCCCTCAGTCCAGACGAACAAATCATCGCCAGCGGGAGTGCAGATAAAACCATTAAACTATGGCATTTCAACACAGGAGAATTACTTGGCACATTTACCGGACATAGCAATATAGTTACAGCCTTAGCCTTCACAACTTCCGGTGATATGTTAGTCAGCGCCAGCTTAGATAAAACCATTAAAATCTGGCAGCGTAGTTAATAATTACAATGGATTTTATCGCTATCACGCCAGCTAATGTACTAGCCTCCTATTCCCTACAGGTAAGGGCGTAGCCTTCGCCCTTACTGAGATTTTTTCAAAAATCAAATCAGACTCCTATATGCTTGAATTTAATATTCAGCCACAGGCAGGTGGATGGTTTACTTTCCCTGAAAATGTTGGTTACGAAAGATATCAACCACTTGACTATCCATCAAAAATCATTGAGGGAAGAGATGTTTGCTATATAGAAATTTGTGGCTGTGAAATATCATTTTCTTATGAAATGCACGGCATTCATGTTGTTTTTGAGTCGGGTATCATAACAGAAGAAAAAGCTTTTGCGATTGTGACATCAATCAGTCATCGTTTAGCAAACATCACAGGACAGCCAACTGTTGTTTATGAAAGTTAAGTAGCAGCCAATTATTAGTAAAATAAATGTAGATTGGGTGAAACTAAGTGTAACCCAACAATGCCAAGATTATCAAAGTTGAGTTGTGCGATCGCTCCAATCAATCTACCATATAAAAATTAACAGGAGAGATGACAATGGTCAGCAGCCTGAAAGAACTAATTGATGAGCCAGAATTGGGTCATAGTAACGACCCGGAAGAAAGGTTTATCAGTAGTGGTGTGAGTTGGGACAGCTATGAATCGCTATTGACGAAACTAGAAAATAACTCTCATTACCGTGTTAATTATTTAGATGGAATATTAGAAATCGTGTCACCCTCAATCAGACATGAAAAAATCAAAACGAATTTAGGTATGCTGTTAGAGCGTTTTTTCTATAGCAAGCGCATTCGGTTTGTACCGATGGGAAGTTCTACTTTTAAAAATAAAGTAAGAAAAGCTGGTGTAGAACCAGACGAGTGTTATTGCATAGGCGAAGAGAAAAAAGTACCAGATTTAGCGATAGAAGTAGTTTTGACCAGTGGTAGTGTGAGCAAACTAGAAATTTACCGAAGATTAGGAGTTACAGAAGTCTGGTTTTGGGAGAGAAACCAGTTTAAGTTATACCGTTTACGAGACAATTCTCAGCAAGAGCAAGCCACTGTTTACCCTGATACTTATGGGTATGAACCTATCTCTCAAAGTGAGATACTGCCAGAATTAGATATTTCTTTGTTAGAACAATGTTTGACAATTTCAGATTCAATTCAAGCTATTGATGAATTTGAGCAAGGATTGAAAGCAGCCGATGAGCTAAAGTAATAGAGATACGTATAGTTAATTTTTGGTTTACGTCTGTCTAGAGAACTAACTTTAACTAAATTTATTATACATATAGTAGGACGATATATTAGTAGTGAACTATTTAAACTACGGTCAGTAAATATTCAGGTTGTGCAGAACAAAAATTTGTTTTGTTCTTAATTGCAAAATTAACCATAGTATTTAAACCGGAGGTAAATAATCATGAGTGAAAACTCTACTTTACTCCAAGAATTAGACACTGAAGCATCTGAATTTATCAGTGGTGGTCAACGTCGTCCTAGAGTTTTTTATGCCTGTCCCAGAGACAGATACGTTACCAATGCTGATGGTTATTACTGGTTCCGCGGCAGAAGGGGATGTCAGGAAGTTCCCTACGATGACGCACCCAGAAGAGTTAGACGTGAAGTTGAGAACTTTAGAGGAAATTTTGACTAATCCCTGGTTTTTTGTAAGGTAGGCATTAAATACTATATTCTGGATTTATTGAGGTTTTACGAGAGAATGTCTACCCTACAAATACGCATCAAAATTTAGGAAAAATCACATCTAGTGACAGAACAAAAAAGAGCCAGTGCTGCCTAGAAAATTCAGCACTGGCTTTAGTTGTAATGTCCGCAGGGCGGTAGGGAAAGGGAAATTTGTTAGTAATGAGTACCTGTTTTGCGATGATTAATTGCTGTCACCGCATCAGGCTTGATTAATTTACCGTTGTCAACAGTGGCGTAAACTACCCAGTGGTCGCCACATTCCATACGTTGTTCAACTGAGCATTCGACGTAGGCGAGAGCATCGGTCAGAACTGGAGAGCCATTATCAGCAGGAGTAGTACCAAAAATCGCAAATCTATCTTCACCGGGTGCGAAATTCTTGCGGAAATGCTTCATGTATTCTTGTTGATTGCCTTCCGCCAGGATATTTAAGGCAAACTTACCGCCAGGATACATCAAAGATTCTATGGCGCGTTCTTTGGCGATCGCTACAGTTAAACCAGGCGGATTGAAAGTGGCTTGTGATACCCAAGCGCCCAGCATTCCGGTAGAAACGTCGCCTTGCTTGGCGGTAATCACACAAACTGAACCCACAATCCGACCTACGGCTTGTTCTACAGGGGTTGCAGATTGTTGGGGAACGCGGATTTTTCTCGCTTTTTTCAAACCCTGAGCGAAGTCTGTACCGAGTTCTTCGCAGAATTTGAGGGTAACATCGTCGGGTTTGAATTTAACTTTCAAAGTTTCAAAACCAAGGCGATAGCCAGCATCCCGCAATTTACCTTCAATCATTTCCACGGCTTCGCCACTCCAACCGTAGGAACCGAAGACACCCGCAACTTTGTTATTATCACCAACTTTTAAGACAATCCCCAAAGCACTGTGAATCGGTGTAGGTGCATGACCGCCGATGGTAGGCGAACCGATAATGAAACCGTCTGATTTTTCTACCGCTGCTTGGATTTCTTCAGAACTGGCAAATTCGCAGTTAATCGATTGAACTTCCACGCCACCCTTAGTTAATCCCAGAGCGATCGCTCGTGCTAATGTGGCGGTATTACCGTACGCTGAGGCGTATAGTAACGCCACCGAAATTTCTCGATCTCTTTGAGAACGGCTCCAGTCTGCGTAAGCTTGGGTCAGTTCAATTAAGCTAGTGCGAACTATCGGCCCGTGACCAACCGCATACATTCTCACTTGGAAATCGGAAATTTTTTCTAAAGCGGCTTCGACGTGCTGCGCCTGGGGAGCCATCAAACAGTTGTAGTAGTAGCGTTGGTCTTCTTTGATTTGTTCCCAATTATCATCAAAGACTTCATCACCGCAGACATGTGCGCCGAAAAGTTTATCAGTGAACAAAATTTGCGTTTGCTGGTCGTAGGTGCAAAGACTTTCTGGCCAGCGGGGGTTGGGAGTGGGGAAGAATTTCAATACATGACCTTTCCCTAAATCTAGATTTTCTTTCCCCCGCATCACCAAAATATTTAAATTGTCATCTGGGAAAGCCGCCTTTAAATTAGCCGAACCAGGTAGTGAACAAACAAAGGTAATTTGGGGAGCCGCTTCCAGCAATGCTTTGAGGGTTCCCACTCTGTTGGGGCTAAAATGTCCCAGAATAACGTAATCTAATTTTTTCAAATGGATGGTTTGCTGTAACGCTTCCAAAAAAATTGTTGTGAAGGTATCAGCAGGTGGGTCAATAATCGCAGTTTTATCACCTTCCAGGACATAGCAATTAGAGGTTGTACCTCTTTCTAATGCGTATTCAATTTCAAACCGCAAACGTGACTGACTACGCGCTCTGAGAACTCTGGTGTTTGTCGCAATGGGAAAAACCTGTACGTCACGGGGTTTGGAATTGCTCATAGGTGTTGGGTGATGTGGAGATAAAAAGGGGAAAAACCGAGCTTTAACGGATTGAATAAAGCGAGTGAATGAATTGGAAGATTGCATAGATTTGTTAAATATTGGCAGCAGGGAAGATGGAGTGCAGGAGTATAGGATGCAGTAGTGACAGAACTATCTTTTACCTTCTGCCTTCTGCCTCCTGCCCTTCGGGTTCAGCAGTTGCTCATGGGGGAAACCCCCAAGACCGCACTGCTTCACCTCCTACCTTCTTTAGTAGTAATTACCTACTTTGCGATGGCGAACTGCGGTTAAACCATCGGGTTTGGAAACACGACCGTCTTGGACTGTGCAGTATAAAATCCAGTGGTCGCTGCACTCCATACTGCTTTGCACTTCACATTCCATGTATGCGAGAGCATCTGTCAAAATGGGTGAACCGTTTTTGGCGGTTTGGGTTTTCACACCTGCGAATCTATCAGCACCGGGATGTAGACGCTTGAGGAATTGCTTTTTCAGTTCTTGATAGTTACCTTCTTCTAAGACGTTCAGCACAAAGCGATCGCCTATTTGCATCAAAGCATCAATGGCGCGGTCTTTGGCAACGGCAATTGTAAATCCTAACGGTTGTAAGCTGGCTTGACTCACCCAAGAAGCCAACATTGCACTACTGACATCACCTTTTTTAGTAGTGACAATATACAAGCCGTTGCTAATCCGTCCTAGGGCTTTTTCCATGTTCACATCAAGGGCTTTGATTTGCTTGATGTTACGTTCACGGGTGACGGCTTGCCCTAAGTCTGTGCCGGCTTCAGTACATAATTGATATGTAGATGCGGTTGGCGCTTCTCTAATCCGAATGGCGGGGAAGGCTTCTTTGACACCTGAGTCGAGAAATTTCCGGCGGAGGGTATCGACTGGTTCATCATCGCCACCAAAGCATTCAAACAGGCCAAAGAATTGTTTGTCTTTAGCGACAGATATTAAGGAACTGATCCCAGCTTGAGCAGCAACGGAGGTAGAAGGAGGCATCCCAATGATAATACCTGCGGCTCTACCTGCGAGTTCTTGAATTTCTTGAGCTTCGGCGGTGCTGATGTCGAGCATTTCTACACCAACGCCAGTTTTTTGAATGCCTTCAGAGATGGCTTGACCGAGGCGATCGCTATAACCATAATCAGAAGCGTAGAATAAGCCAACGGTGGTAAGGGCTGTGGCTTGTCTTTGGCTCCAGTTTTGGTAACACTCGGTGAGGATATCTAGATGATGATAAAGTAAAGGCCCGTGACCGTTTGCGATGATTTTAATCTTGCCGAGTTCGCCCATCCGCTTCATTGCATTTAGCAGCGATCGCGCGTTCGGCCCCATGAGACAGTCATAATAAAACCTAAAGTCTGCTTCGATCGCTTCTAAATCTTCATCAAAGGTGCGATCATCACAAAAGTGCATCCCAAAAGCATCGCAAGTATAGATGGTTTGGGTTTTGCGATCAAAACTAAAGATGGTGTCAGGCCAGTGTAAATTAGGCGCACTCACGAATTCGATTTCGTGACCTTTACCAATATCAATGCGATCGCCACTTTTGACAATCCGCTTGGAGAATGGGTCGTGTACCAAACCTTCTAAAAATTGTAGGGCAATTTTAGAAGCTAAAACCGTGGCTCTTGGTGCTAATTGCAATACATCTTCTACCAAGCCGCTGTGGTCTGGCTCTGTGTGGCTGACAATAATGTAATCAATAGTCTTGGGGTTGACGATACTTTTGAGGGTGTCTAAATACAGTTGGCGAAACTTCTGGTGGGAAGTGTCAATTAAAACTGTTTGTTCGCCCCGAATTAAATAAGAATTGTAAGTCGTACCGTTTTGCAATCCGAATTCGATATCGAAGCGATCGCGATCCCAGTCAAGACAGCGAATCGCCGTGGTGTTTGGGGCAATTTCTACAGTTTGGACAGTAAGCCGATGCTGAACATTTTCTGCGATCGCTACCATTATTCGTCTCCGAGCGCAAATATTTAGTAATCTTTCTCTGCCCCCATTGTGCGACTAAATCATTTTTAAAGTTGTAATGAAGACTAGTTTTCAAAAATTAGCAGTTGTATCAATTATTGCTATTTTCCAGCATTATTTTTAACTCAGAATATTCTTTGTAAATCTCTCACAGCAAGGGTATCACGTTTTAAATGTTAATATTTATTGGCATAATTTAAAATCCCTAACATATCATACATAACTTATTTTTTTGACCAGATTTCCGTAACAAAAAGCATAGATTTCAACACCGATGTGTTTAAAATCAGAGTATGCTGTACTGATAATTTCGGATTTACTTTTAAAACATCTACTTACTCTCGGTTGTTAATATTTAATTTCTAGCTAACTTTGAGACAGAGAAAATAATGGCTTTGTTAATGCGGGAATCTAATCAAGCTCCCCTTCATCAGTTGACAAAGATCAGTGGGAAACCCTTTGCGCCTTTAAATACTGAATGGGTGAGTTGTCGTGTATGTGGTGCGTGGATGCAGTTTCTTGGTCAGATTGACTTAGAAGCAACGATCATAAAAGGGATTTGCGATCGCAAACAGCTACTCCTTCTATTTATGTGTAGTAATAACCCTGGAATGTGTGATGAATGGGATGCTGATTTGGGAGGTAATGCAGCAATACTAGTTTCTAAAACTAACCTGACAAGTCTTGAACCACCTTGTGATCAAGAAGAGTTTCTTTCAGAAGAAATTTTGTTAACACTGGATGAGTGCGACGATTCGGCAGACACTTATTGTGATATTTTGAACCAATTTCAATATCAAATATGCGGCAAAATTGGTGGTGAACCTCTGTGGATTCAAGATGATGAAACTCCGATTTGTAGTTGTGGAGCTAGGATGAAGTTTGTAGTTCAGTTGGAACCCAGTACCGCATTCGATTTTGGTGATTCTGGTTCTGGATATGGCTTTGTGTGTTCAGTATGCCAACAAGGGGCGAAGTTTCTTTGGCAATGTTGCTAAATAGCTATTTTTCCGAATACAGCCAAGTATTTATATGTATACATGAATAGCGCTGGGTGCAAGATGTAAAGTGAAAGACTTAATGACAGGATGTTTGAAATATCATCCTGTCATTAGATCCCCCTAAATCCCCTTTTCAAGGGGGACTTTGATTCTAGTTCCCCCCTTTTTAAGGGGGGTTAGGGGGGATCGAAACGCTACTAGGCAACTTTATCAGACTTGTGTGTACACCGTAGCTTTTTAAGGGGGGTTAGAGGGGATCGAAATCCTGTGAGAAAAATAATTATCTATCTTGTTGCGCCCATATACGGGTGGGAAGACCCCAAACGTAGATAAAGCCTTCGGCGGCTTTATGGTCAAATTGGTCTTCAGCGCCGTAGGTGGCTAAGTCGGGGGTGTAAAGTGTGTTGTCACTCCAGCGACCGACTATGGTGGCGTTACCTTTGAACAGTTTCACCCGCACGGTTCCTGAGACGCGCTCTTGTGTTTGGTGAATGAAAGCATCTAGGGCGGCTTTTAGGGGACTGTACCACAAACCGTTGTAGACCAATTTGGTATAAGTGTCTTCTATACCGCGCTTGTAGTGGGTGACATCTGCGGTTAAGGTGAGGCTTTCTAAATCGCGGTGTGCCTGGATTAGCACAATCATGGCTGGTGATTCATAGATTTCCCGTGATTTGATTCCTACCAAGCGGTTTTCAATCATGTCAATGCGACCGATGCCATGATTGCCTGCTAACTCGTTGAGTGTTTCAATTAATTCAACGGGGTTTTTGGCTGTACCGTTGACAGTTGTGGGGATACCTTTGGTAAACCCAATCTCGATATATTCTGGCTCATTGGGAGTATCAGCGATCGCTTTTGTCATCTGATAAATTTCTTCTGGGGGTTCTGTGGCTGGATCTTCCAACACACCCGCTTCAATACTGCGACCGAGCAAGTTTTTATCAATACTGAAAGGTGAAGATTTTTTCACAGGTGCGGGGATACCGAACTTTTCACCGTAGGCGATGGTTTCTTCCCGGCTCATACCCCACTCCCGCGCCGGTGCTAAAATTTTCAGGCTGGGATTTAAGGCAGCACAGGAAACGTCAAAGCGTACCTGATCATTACCCTTACCAGTACAACCATGTGCGATCGCATCAGCACCATATTTCTCTGCTGCTTCTACTAATATCTTGGCAATTAAAGGACGAGCCAGCGCCGTTCCTAGGGGATAGCGATTTTCGTAAAGTGCATTGGCTTGAATCGCCGGGAAAGCGTAATCTTTAACAAAGCTGTCTTTGACATCAATTACCAGAGACTCACTAGCACCCGACTTGAGCGCTTTTTCTTTAATTGGCTCTAATTCATCTCCCTGGCCTAAATCTGCTGCGAGAGTAATCACCTCCTCCACACCCCACTCTTGCTTGAGGTAAGGAATGCACACAGAAGTATCTACACCACCTGAATATGCTAAGACAACCTTTTTGGCGCGACCCATTGGTTTCTCCAGTTAGGAAAACAAAGAATGACACAATATTATATCGGACTAATACAGGTAGATTTTCTAAGGTTGTGCGATCGCCCCAATGGTTATATCAATTCTCAATGACATGAAGTATATCTATTAGCCAGCGATTAAACTCACTGGCTGATGGTGCTGTTAGTTAACAAGCGACTACTTTCTTTTTTGGGATTGGACTAAAGTTTTGACTAACTCAACCGTTGCCATAATTACAGTAGCCGTTCCGCCCATTAATAAAGAACTTAAAATTGCTGCTGCAAGAATGATTTCTGTTGGACTGTACCCATCGCGTATCCAAGCGGAAGGTTTTTCAATTACTGGGGAAATTGCGGGGATTAACTGAGAAGTTTGAGAGTTGCTAGAAGTGTTATTCATGGTTAACTTTGTGAAAAACTCGACTGTGTAAATCTTATTTCTGCCTTCAAAGCCCGTAAATTCCCAAGAAATAGAAATAAAGTAGAATCAAGTGGAAGATAAGTAGAATTAAGCAAAATTTTTCAGGCTGTCTATGCAATGGGATGAGTTTTTACGACAAGAAGCGGCTACTCATGAGTTATCCCCGGAGCAAACAGCAGCTTTTTTAGTTAGGTTTCAGGCTGAAAACTCAGGTGAAAGTGAACAAGAAATTGCCAACTTATTAAAAATTGAGCTTTCTGCTTTTAAAAAGCGGATGAGTCCGGTGTATAGTAAATTTGCTGAAAGTTGTCCTGAGTTAGCTAAACGTCAACGCAGAAAGTTTGAAACATTAAAGGCTTATCTAACAGCAAAATATAACGGTGTTGATGATACACAGCCGAAAAAAGAAATTCAGCACAATATCCCCCCGGCTGTACCTTGGGAAAGATTTGTGGGAAGAGAGGCGGAATTACAACAACTGCACGAGATGATACAACAAACGCAGCAAGTTGCGATCGTCGCCGTGGCGGGGATGGGTGGTGTCGGGAAAACTGAACTTGCAACCCAGTATGCTCAACAAAATTTGCAAAATTATCCTGGTGGGGTGTGCTGGTTATCAGCACAGGGTATTGATGTCGGGATTCAAATTCTCAGGTTTGCAAAAGATAAATTTAAATTTATCGAGCCGGATGATAGGGAATTAGTGGATAGGGTGAAACTTTGCTGGGATAGGTGGGATGCTGGGGATGTTTTGCTGGTGTTTGATGATGTCACAGACTACAAAACCCAAGTTAAGCCTTATCTACCTGCGAACTCATCAAAGTTTAAAGTGTTGCTCACAACTCGCCTGGGCTTTGATAGAACCTTGCCGCAATTAAGCTTGGGTGTTCTCAAACCATTGGCGGCAATGAAATTATTAAAGTCGCTGGTGGGGAGAGACAGACTGAAAAATAAGCCTTTGGTGGCGATAAAAATCTGTAAATTCCTGGGGTATTTGCCTTTAGCTTTAGAGTTGGTGGGACGATATCTGGATACCATACCAGACTTATCACTAAAAACACTGTTGAAGCGGTTAAAGAAAAAGCGATTGGAACATAAAGCAATGGCTAAAGCTAACCCGCTGATGCGTTATGAGTACGGTGTGGCTGAAGCTTTTGACTTGAGTTGGGAACAGTTAGATGAGAATGCACAAGGCTTGGGTTGTTGTCTAAGTTTATATGCTTTGGCTGACATTCCTTTTAATGTGGAAGCAATTGAAGATGATGAACTGCAAGAAATTTGGGAGACAGCCATTGCTGATTTACTCAAACTGCATTTATTACAACGCCAAAGTCAAGGAATTTATCGTTTACATCCACTAATTCGGCAATATTTTCAGATGAAATTGGATGAGTCAAGCGAGGCAGATGAGGCGAAGACAGTTTTTGCCACGCAAATGGTAAAAGTCACAGAACAAATCTCGCAACAGCCTACTCTTAATTTAATTCAACAACTCACTCCCCTGATTCCTCATTTAGCAGAAGCAACAAATTATCTAACAGCATTCATTAGAGATGAAGATTTAATCCGGGTTTTCACCGGATTAGGCTGGTTTTATCAAGGGCAAGGATTATATAAACAAGCCGAACCCTGGTTGAGTCAGTGCTTAGAATTAATTAAACATCGCCTTAGTGCAGAACATCTAGATTTTGCCTCTAGCTTGAATAATCTAGCAGGACTCTACCATGTGACAGGAAGGTACAGTGAAGCAAAACCCCTGTATCAACAAGGTTTAGAACTTAGACAACGCCTGTTAGGAGCAGAACATCCCCATGTCGGCATTAGCCTGAATAATCTCGCAGGACTCTACTGTACGACAGGAAGGCACAGTGAAGCCGA